>NZ_JBNHER010000163.1:0-94929 GCF_050015975.1 Dapis purpurea BLCC-M126
AGGCTTTAAACCACAATTATTTAATTAACAATTAATAATTAATAATTCGGTAAAGGAACTCCCCATCCTAGAGATGAAAACTTGAGGCGCATTCGCTTGACGGGGCGAAAGAAATGGAAGCCTGAAAGTGGCTACCATCGACGCTCCCTATCTGTTTGCGAAGCATTCCGAAGGAAGACCACGATGTTTAGACTTCTTCGTGATATTTGGAGGTAAGTTGCGACGACGAAAATTTGATAATGAGGCAGTGGAACTTCCTGCTCCCTCTTTTCTGGAAATGTCTATTTACCAACTCTGCAATACCATTTTCTGCACTTCTATCAAAGACATATTTTCCTGTCTAGCTAATGTAGCACAATCTTCATATTCAGGTTGCACATTAACAATTTTATCACCCATCTTTGCCACCTTTAACCTCACTATTCCATACTTTGTTTCTAGCTGATGAATTTCTCGCTCCAAAATGGCTCGTTGTTGAATAGACTGACGAATACCCAAAGTCGTAGTCTCCCGAAATATTACTTCTTGACAAGCAGATAACTTTTCTGGTGTACAAATAACAGTCAGTAAGACTCCCAAGCGGGATTTTTTCATCGTCACAGGTTGAGTAAAAACATCCAATGCTCCTGTAGCAAAAAGAGCATCAAAAGTATAGGCGATCGCTTGAGGAGAACAATCATCTATTTGAGTTTCTAAAACTGAGACAGTTTCTAGGTGCGAATGTTGGGCAGTGGGAACATCAGACTTTTTAACTTGAGAATGTTGAGTCTGAACTTTCCCTTCTCCGATCCACAAACGCAGAATATTAGGAATAGCTAAATTCTGGGAACCCGCCCCCAAACCAATACACTGCAAAGACATTGATGGTGGCGAACAAAAACCACTAGCAATAGTACAGGCGATCGCGCTACCTGTAGGAGTACACAATTCTTTTTCAATACCATTACTATAAATCGGAACATTATGCAACTCCCAAAGTTTTAGCACTGCTGGTACAGGTACAGGTAATCTACCATGAGCAGTTCTCACAGTACCCCCACCAGTAGGCAAAGGCGAACAATACAATTCGTCAATATTCAACCAATCTAATCCCAAACAAGTCCCCACAATATCAATAATGGCATCAGTTGCCCCCACTTCATGAAAATGTACTTGCTCTGGAGCAACACCATGTACAGCTCCTTCTGCTTCTGCCAACTGGCGAAACACTGCTAAACTCCAAGCTTCAGCACGTTGAGGCAATCCAGCTTTTTTGATTAATTCTTCAATTTCTGGCAAATGACGGTTATGAGTATGATGGTGTTTTTTTCTAGTATGGTCATTTTCTCCATCGTGATGATGATGATGGTGATGGTCAAAAGTTACGGGTTCCCCATCTTCAGGATTTGCATGAGTTAGCTTAACATGAAATTTCGTAGCTACTAGACCGTTACGATGGACTTTTTCTGTACTTAACTGATATTCCTGGGAAATACCCAAAAGATTTAGTTTTTCTATTAGATAGTCTAGAGGAACACCAACATGGACTAAAGCACCCAGACACATATCGCCTGCAATACCAGTGGGACATTCA
This sequence comes from Dapis purpurea BLCC-M126, assembly GCF_050015975.1. Lineage (NCBI taxonomy): Bacteria > Bacillati > Cyanobacteriota > Cyanophyceae > Oscillatoriales > Microcoleaceae > Dapis > Dapis purpurea. The sequence continues at coordinate 1,574 of NZ_JBNHER010000163.1, forward strand.
AGGTAAGCTATTTTGTTCATAAACTAGGGAATAGGGAGTAGGGAATAGAAATTAGTATTATACCAATTACCAAAAGTAATCCTATACTTCGGCTATACTTCAACAGTCAACTAATTACCAAGATTCAAAGTCTGTTTTTGACAATTATTAGTTATTTAGTAATTATTACCACTACTTTTTCTCTCCCCCCACCTCCCAAACTCTCCACACTTCCCCACGAAATTAAATATAGCAATATTTGTGAGAAATACTATAAATTGTACCTCACCACCGTCCTAAAAATTTTTGTAAAAAAAATCCGTAGGGGTTTGCTCTCCAAACCCTTTGGTCTAGAAATCCCTACAGAATTTTCAAAAGAGGGTCAATTCAAAATTTAGTAACAATTATATGATTATGGCGGAATATATGAGGAAACTTGTGCCTAAAGTTGATAAATCAATAGTTTCGCATTTTATCTAAAATCTAAAATAAAAATATGGCAATTTTTTACGAACTTCATCCTGATACACCCCAACAAAGGCGTGTAGAACAGATTATCAAAGCTCTTAAAGATGGGGCAGTGATGCTTTATCCAACGGATACTGTTTACGCAATAGGTTGTGACCTTAATGTTAAATCTGCTGTGGAAAAAGTTAGGCAAATCAAACAACTATCTAATGATAAGCCCTTGACATTCCTTTGTTCTTCCCTCTCTAACATTGCAAGTTACGCTGTTGTAAGTGACTCAGGCTACCGGATTATCAAACGTTTAATTCCTGGCCCCTACACATTTGTGCTACCTGCCACAAAGTTAGTGCCACGACTGGTGATGAGTCCAAAACGTAAAACAACAGGTATTCGGGTTCCAGACAATCAAGTATGCTTGGCCTTGTTAGAGGCTTTGGGCAATCCCATAATTTCTACATCAGCTCATATTACCAGTGATGCGGAAGGAATGGCCCCGATAAAGACAGAAGCAGTTACAGGTAAAGCAGAATTGTTTGATTGTCTAGAAAATCTAGTAGATATCATTGTCGATGATGGTTCTGATCCAGGATATCAAGTATCCACTATCCTTGACTTAACTGGCCAAGACCCCAATCTGATTCGCCAAGGTCTTGGAGTTGAGACAGTAACAGCTTTGATTAGCTAATACACATCTAAAGAAGAAATATAGTTCATTGACCTGATTATTGTGTTTCAAATCACAAAATTTTCTTGAACACCCCGATTTTAGAGATTACTTCTGACTTGCGTATATTGCTATATGTGCCACCTGTGTATTTGTTACACAGGTGGCACTGTCAATTTAATGATTGTCACAGTCCCTCTAGCTGAGATGGTTTTGTGAGGAAAGTCTAGATTTTCTATATATATTAGGCTTTCGCAGGTTTTTGGTAAGAATCAGGACAATCTATCTTTAGATACTAATTTCAAGAATTGGCTATTAGCAAGAAAACCACATTAGAAAAGTGTAACTCTTCTTTCCTATTAGGTTAGGCAACTTTCCTATAGTTATAAGTGTAGAGGGAAGGAACAAATCACACAGATTCAACCAACACCAAATACTCTACATTGTTGTTTCGTACACCTAGCGTGCATTATCCAGAGGTAAAATTCAATGACTGTTAAGACTCCTTGCTCCCCCAACTCCCTAACTAACAACTCTACTACTGCTCCAGAACTTAATAATAGCCAAGTTGAAAATCAAACTACAGCGAATACTGTAATAGGAATGGATACTGAAGCTTTAGCTGCTGTAGTTCTAAAAGAATTGCAAGATGGTGCAAAAACTAAGCCTGCCAAAGCTCAAACTGTAGCTCTGCGTATAGCTAAAGAAGTAGAAAGGATTTGCTTAAAAAGTAATCGGATTCAAAATTCTGGTGAAGTTTGTTCTTGGCAACTAAGTTTAGCGCGTCATCGCTGGCAAAAGTGCTTACAATATTACAAACTCGGTTCTAAGCAAGGTCGGGTAGAATTACACTCTCTGCTAGCTTCTATGGTTTATCGTCATATTGCTTCTTTTGGAACTCAGTTAAATTTCCAAGGTCGCTATAACTTAATCGAGGATTTTATGCAAGGGTTTTATATTGAGTGTCTGCGAGCTTTCCGTCGGGAACATGGTTTGGAGCAAGACTATAGTCCTAAAATGAAGTTGGAATTAGCAGAATATATGGCATTCACCGAACAGTATGCTAAACGTCAAATTGGTTTACCAGGTCGGAATCGTCAAAGGTTAATTGTGCTACGCGCTCAAGGTTTTGCTAAAGGTCAACCTCCTGAAACTGCTATTGATATTGAAATGGCGGTTGAGTCTCCTAAAGGTGAAGATGCAGAAGCTTTTAGTCGCTCTTCTGCTGTACAACAAGTTCGGGAGCAAATGGTTTCTGAAGCTGTTGATCCTGCTGAAGCTGTATTGCGCGATCGCGTGATTTCTGAGTTAGTCAGTTACTTGGAAGCGGCTGGTCAAGACCAATGTATTGATTATCTACGGTTAAAACTACAAGATTATCAAGCATCTGATATTGATAAAAAGTTGGGTTTAACTTCTCGTCAACGGGATTATTTACAGCAGCGTTTTAAGTATCATGTAGAAAAGTTTGCTCGTTCTCAAAATTGGAAGCTAGTTCATCAATGGTTAGGTGCCGACCTCGATCAAAAACTAGGTATGACTTCTGAGCAATGGGAAGCTTTCTTAGTCACACTTTCTCCTGAGCAACAGCAAATTTTACAACTCAAACGAGGTGGTGAAGATGAAAAAGCGATCGCTGGTGCAATTAAATGTACTCCTAAACAGTTACAGAAGCGTTGGGCAAAATTGTTGGATATGGCTTGGGTCTTTCGCAATAATGACCAAAGTTAGTATGGTATTAAAAATGAAACAAATTATTTTTACTTATCCAATGAAAGTTTACTACATGGGTCATCCTACTTCTTTCTAGGGTGGGCAATGCCCACCCTATTTACATTTAGTCCATTTATGATTTTTTTGTAATTTCAAATACATATAAATTGCCACAATAATTATCAATATATTTAATTTTTCTGGTAGAAAATTTTTATAATAAAATTAATACTGTTAGACTAATTCATCAAAAAGTTTGAATATATAGAATTCTTCAATGATTTATAACCTATATTATGAACTTTAAAATGTAGTAGAAAAGATAATAAGTCAGGTAAGGGAGCGATAAATTTGGTGGTTTATAACAGGGAATAGCATCCACATAAAGTCCTGTAGATAATCTCCAATCAGAGAAATTAATTAAGTATTTATACTTAATTCAACCTTCTAATTTTACTCTGAAGAAGGGAAATAAGGATAATTTAATACAGTATAAATACCAGGTTATTTAGCAATTTTGTCTACTTAATTAGATGATAAAGTGACCCGCGGGATGTGAGTTATCAAAAGTCCAAAAAATGATAAAAACTCTGAAACTATTATTGCTATTACTTTCTAGAGCTGTTGTCTAATTCTGTGCATATTTTCTCAACAACTGCACTGAGGACTTTCATATTAGTTAACTGGGACAAACTTGTAACTTGTCAGCCAAATTTAGATATATTGGAGAAAGTAACAATTTATGAAGATATATGTCTATCAACATAACTTTGGCTCCTAATTTCACTCAGAAAAGACTGGTTAATAATCACTCTAAAATTAAGCAAATCTTTGAAACTGTTGATGCCTATAGCTGTCCAAATTCTTATAACTTTCATCTGCATACAATCTGCTCCGATGGACAGTTAAGACCTGAGAGTTTAATAGAGCAAGCAATTGCGATCGGTCTCAAAGGTTTGGCCATTACTGACCATCATAGTATTGGTGGTTATCAAATAGCTAAAAGTTGGTTAGAAAACTGGAAATGTATTAATCCAGATCGAGAGCATTTAGCACCTACTCTCTGGAGTGGAGTAGAAATTAATGCCAACTTACTTAATATTGAGGTACATATTCTCGGATATAGCTTTGACCCTGAATACCCAAGTTTACAGCCTTATTTGACAGGAAAGGCGACTAAAGGTCAAGAATATCAAGCTGCTAATGTGATTACTGCTATTCAACAAGCGGGTGGTTTGGCGGTACTAGCTCATCCCTGTCGTTATAAGCGTTCTGCTACTGACTTAATTAAAGCAGTAGCGAAGTTGGGTATTGATGGCGTGGAGACTTACTATGGTTACACTCATACTAAACCTTGGCATCCTAGCCCAAAACAAACAGAGCAAGTGAAAAAACTTACTACTACATATCGTTTACTTAATACCTGTGGTACTGATACTCATGGTAAAAATCTTTTAGTACGTTTATAGGGTGGGAATGCCACTATCCCACCCCATTCATCAAAACTAAAACTATCTAAAAATTTGACTAACTAGACCTCTCGCCCAAGAGGTCTATTATTTTTTTAACTACCATTTGCTATCATTATAGTTGTCAGAAGCATAATCCCAAGACTGGTTAGTAAAAAAACAATTCCTAGAGATATTGACTGACCTAGATGTACTGGAGAATTTGATACTTTCATAGTTTGTTTTTAAAAGTTTTTTAAATGTTTCCTTAAAATAACAAGTTTTTAAGATTTTGTGGAAAATTTTAATATTTTGTGATTAAACTTATATTTTCTTTAAAATTAACCTCACCCATGTATAACTTGCAAGAAATTGGATATTAACTAAATAAAAATAAGGTTATTACGAGGAAAAATATCAATAGTTAAACTATTAGACATCTCCAAAAAGTTGGAAAGTATTTCTATCACTTGATTTTAGCTTCTTTCTTCTTTATAAGAATACAGGTAATATCATGTCCGGTAGCATCGGTATTGTCAGGTAAAGGTAAGGAAGAAGGAAGAAGCAAGAAGGAATAGGGACAAGGGAGGAAGGCTTAAGAGCAAGAAAAAAAACTTAAATTTCCTGTAGATATTGTAGATATTGAGGTTAACTTTTACACAAATGATACCAGCGGACATGATATAATATCTAGGAAATATGAATGACAGCAATTTTATCGAAGTCAATGGTATTCACTTTGAAACCATTGTACCCAAACGAGTATTAAATCTGCCCAAAAAAGACGTAATTCAAAAACTTTCGTATATAGGAAAACATATATTAACACCACCTTTACATCCGTCCCCAGGATATCCGGTGGAGATAGGAATTAGGATTACTAATAATAGCGATCGCCATCTTTACTTTACTTTCAATTTTGTCTTATTTCCAGAACTTATTAGAGCTGAAACTGGTGAAATTGTAGAAATAAGTGGGGGTTGGATAAGTCTTGCTGGAGTAAAGGAACCAGATTTAGCTTTAACTATGCCTGGAGAAAGTACCAGCTTTTTTCTTGATGCCAAAATCTGTTGGCTTTGTGGCAACAATTATGGAATTAGCATGGTTATAAGTGGTGGTCAGTTTGTTTTTGCACCTCTTGATTTAGGGTGGTATCAGCTTCGATTTAGATATGAAAATCAAAAAGAAACTAAACAGCTATATGATTCCATTGTCAAAAAAACTCAAGTAATAGAAGGATTGTGGACTGGTCAAGTATTAACTCCGTTTGTAGAGATTTATTTAGTCTGATTTTGTTTTTACTTTCACCTGGTTTGAATGCGCTCAGTTTACACATATTGCTTGGTGACCAATATCTATTCATTTTCATCCAATTTCTAGGAAAACTCGCGCATCAAATCAGCAGTTTAAGGTAAAAAAATGCTCGGTTGGAAGCCGAGCATTAAACCCTAAGTTCAGACCAATGCAATGTATATTTATCATCTTATCTCTTTTCAGAAATTGCTAACTACAAATAACATCTTAGTGCTCTAGCAGTCGGGCTTTGTCAAACTTACAAATATATAGTTTCCTACTTATTAATTGACAATGGATAATTATTTTAAAATGGATTAATTATCAATTATCAATTATTAACTGATGTTCCGAAGTCTTGAGGAAATGCTGAACGCTTACCTTCCACATCAAAATATGAAACCTGTAATCATGCCAGCTAATAAGATAAAACCAATCCAAACATTTTGTCTAAATATCTGACCGTAAGGTTTCAAAATATCTTCTTGGCGTAATTTTCCATATTGAATAAACCAAAAAATTGTAGCAATTCCCAGAGCTATCCAAAAGCCAATATGTAACTCCATTTCTCTTCCTAATAACCCTAATAAAACAGAAGTTAAAAAGAAGAATGTACCTACAGCATTAGTAGCATATTCACCAAAAAATAGAGCGCTAGAATTAACACCTAAAAGTCGATCGTCCTCGCGATCGCTCATGGCATAAACAGTATCAAAACCCATTGTCCAAACAATAGTTGCACCCCACAATATCCAAGTTGCACTATCCAACTTAGCAACAGCAGCACTCCAACTAATTAACACGGCAAAACCCCAAGCAATAGATAACACTAACTGGGGTACCGGAAAAAACCGCTTTGCTAATGGATAACAGATAATTACCGGAACTGCTGCTACAGATAACCAAAAACTCAAGGGGTTTAGATATAAGGCAATAATTCCAGCACAAGCAAAGGCAATAATGGCAATAACAATACCTGTTTGAATAGTCAGAGCGCGAGAAGCAAGGGGGCGATCGCGAGTTCTCTCTACTGCTGGGTCAATATCCCGGTCCCACAAATCGTTAATTACACAACCTGCGGCACTAGTAGCAAATGTTCCTACTACTATTACTCCTACTAATGGTATGGGTGGCATGGCATGGGTCGCTAAAAATACAGCCCACAAGGCAGGAATCATTAAAATAAAACGTCCGGCAGGTTTATCCCATCTCAGAAGTCTGATTATTTTCGTCAAGGTTGATTCTGATTCAGGTAGAGTAGATTGAGTCATTTTAGTTATCAGTTATTAATTATCAGTTATCAGTGCCTCCTGTTAAAATTGGAAGCTTAAGACCTTTTTTTGGTGAAACTTTTTAAAGTTAATTTAATTATATCAAGTCTCATTAATTAGGTACAATAAAAATTATATTAACTGTTGAAGTAAGAATATTTTTCAATTTCCTCTATTTTCTTGCTTCTTACTACCTAATTTTTTTTATGATTAATTTTATATCGGAAATTTTAGTATTTTTGCTACACTAAAATTGGTAAAGTTAGCAAAATAAATTAATCTAATTAGGGATGCTGAGAAAAGTCGGTAAAAATATTTGGGTTGCCGAACAACCTTTAAGATTTTTTGGATTGAGCGTTGGTACAAGAATGACAGTAATTAGTTTTAAAAATGGCGAGTTAGCTGTTATTTCTCCTATCAAAATTGATAGTGAAATTATCGAACAACTTAAACAGATAGGAAATGTCAAACATATTATTGCTCCAAATCTTTTTCACCATCTATTTTTATCTGAATTTAAAAACTTCTATCATGAAGCAAAAATCTATGCCGTCTCAGGTTTAAAGAGCAAAAGACCTGAAATTGATATTGATTTTGAATTAGATAAGAATAAAAGTAATTTTTATAACCAGTTAGAATACTTATCATTTACCGGATTAAATACTTTTCTTCCTAGTGGAGCATCACCTCTAAATGAATACGTTTTTTTTCACCCCGAAAGTAAAACTTTAATTGTGACAGATATAGCATTTTATTTTGATGAAAGTTTTCCTTTAACAATAAAGTTGCTCTCTAAAATAACAGGAGGATATAAAAAGCTAAGACCATCGTTTTTAGAACAGTTAGGTACTAAAGAAAAAGAAAAGGTAAAACAATCGGTTGAAAAAGTATTGGCATGGGATTTTAGAAGAGTTATTATGGCTCATGGCAGCATTGTAGAAGATGATGGCAAGCAACAATTTAAAGAAGGGTACGAATGGTTTTTAGGAGAATATCTTTGAAAGTTAAGGGTTAATTTTTTCAGCTTTTCTAATCCTCTTTAATGATAACCTGCGTCTTTGAGAACCTTTTCTAAAGTTTCCCAAGTACCACATTTTTTTCGAGGCGCTCACTTGTTCAGCTTTATCAAATTAATTGTTTTCATATTCCATTATTTCCAATAAACAATCATAAAAAACTTGAAAACTCGTTGAGGTATTTTCCGTAGGGTTAATGTATTGTGAAATATCTCTAGCAGCTCTCAATTTTTCTAATCCTCCTTGATGATAACCTTTTATTAGAAGCACCTCTTGTAAAGCTTCCCAAATAACACCTTTTATATCATCTGGGTCACGATATCCAGATTTTTTACTAAGATTTTTAGATACTCTAGGATAAGGTTAAGTTAAAGCTGGAATATCTCCAAAAAACCAAGCTTCTAATTCTTAAATCATAATTCTATTAATTAATTGGTATTTATTTTTATTTTTACTCTTTGCCAGAGATTTTGTCATAAATCCAGCTTCGATAGCAGTTTCTTCTAACTCTTTCTTTAATTCTTTACAATTTTCATTATCTCTATCTACTAAAATTATAATTCTCCAATCATCAGGTATCCATTTTTTATACCCTTTTAATCGTCCGGGTAGTTTAGAAAATAAATCTTCTTTACCCTGAAAAAAGTGAGTTTCAAAAGTTATTGATTCACCCAGAATTTTTGGTAATAAATGACAGAGAGTTTCCTCTGTTGACCGATCCTCTACTAGAAATTCAATATGCACTCGTTAGCTACTCCTAATAATTACTAATTTCTAGGTTGATTTTTGCGTGGTGCGCCTTGATTTTTTAAAGGATTTCCAAATTCAAAATAGTCTTCCATCCATAAATTACCTAAAGATGCTCCTTCTTCAATAAATTCTTGAATACCTAGCATTTCGTCAGTACGTTTCGCTTGAGTATAACCATCTTCATTTCGATAAAGTACCCATAACTCTTGAGGTCTTATCCCATCAATAAAAAATGGAGAGTGAGTTGTTACCATCAGTTGAGTATTAGCTGAAGCTGCACGACATTCTTCAGCAAGTTCTGGTAATAAACGAGGATGTAAATGATTTTCTGGTTCTTCAATACCAATAAGTTGTGGTGGATCTGGGTCATGTAAAACAGTAAGATAAGCTAACATTTTTAAAGTACCATCAGAGGCAAATTTGGCTAAAATTGGTGTGGCAAAAGGAGCATCTTTTATCTGTAGTAAGAGTCTCCCATCTTGCATAATTGTAGGTTCAACTTTTTCTAAACGGGGAACTCGACGAGAAAGAATATCAAGAATTTTTTCGAGTCGTTCCGGATGCTGTTCACTAAGATATTGAATAACATTAGGTAAATTATTACCAGTTGGCGATAATCTTTCTTGGGCACCAGCTTCAGGAATACTGCGAGTATTGTCCGCAGTTAAATAGGAAAGATGCCAACCTGTAATAAATTTTCTCAAGGCACTAACCCGAGGATGTTTAGCAAATTGTCCAAGGGTACTTACTGCTAAAAATTCAGCAGATTCTAGTTTTTCAGATACTCTTTCGTCTTCTGCATCAGGCATTTCTCCAGTAGTTACTTTTCCTTCCCCTTCTTTAAAGTCTAAAAACCTAAAAGGTTTTCCTCTTTCTGCTCTTCTCCATTGCAACCATTCTTCAGCAACATAAGGACCTTTTTTTCTTTCAGCAATTGCAAGATGATATGTAATTAAAGGCGATTTTTTTGTTTCTCGATATTTAAGTTCAAATACTATATTTCCTTCAGTATCTCTAGTTCTTAATTCTCGAAATCTACCCCTTTTTTCCCAAGCTTTTCGCAGACCATCTGTAAAACATTCTGATAAAAATGCAAAGACATCAAATATTGTTGATTTACCACTACCATTAGGACCTAAAAATACAGTTAGTGGAGTGATTTTTTTTAGTTCTAAATCGTGCAGAGCGCGATAGTTTTGCACTCGTAGATATTCAATTCTGGGAATAGATTTTTTGGGCATTATTTTAGTTTTATTTCGGTAGACCAGAATAGGGGCGAATGGCCATTTACCCCTACGACTCCTGATTTCATACTACATTCTGAAGCCTGGAATAACGTTACAGCCAAGATGCCTGTGCTACAAAATATTTTTAATACCTTAATAAGTATAATTTGTCAATATTCAAAGTCCATTTTAGTTATTTTTTGTCATAATAAAACAGATGACATTATTTAATCTAAAATTTAACAAACTTGTAAATTAGGACACATTTATATGGTTACATCTGTTCCTCTAGTTAGAATTCCTACTCCACTAGGAAACAAAGACCGTATCTTGGCAGCAATAGATATGGGTACAAACTCCTTACATTTGGTGGTAGTAAAAATCGACCCCAGGTTACCCGCTTTTACTATTATTGATCGAGACAAAGAAACAGTAAGACTAGGAGACTGCGGAACAAAAGGTAATTTAAAACCGGAAGTCATGGATAGAGCGATCGCCACTTTGGAGCGTTTCCAAAAAATTGCTAAAAGTGCTAATGCTGAACAAACTATTACAGTTGCTACCAGTGCTGTACGGGAAGCACCCAACGGTCAAGAATTTCTCAAAAGAATAGCTGATGAGTTAGACTTGTATGTTAACTTAATCTCTGGTCAAGAAGAAGCACGACGAATTTATCTAGGGGTGCTTTCAGCAATGGAATTTAATAACCAACCCCATATTATTATTGATATTGGAGGAGGTTCCACAGAGTTGATATTAGGTGATAGTGATACACCGAGAACCTTGAGTAGTACAAAAGTAGGTGCAGTACGTCTGACTAAAGAATTTGTTACCACCGACCCCATTAGTAAGAGTGAGTTTGCCTATTTGCAAGCTTACACTAGGGGTTTATTAGAGCGTCCGACAGAAGAATTATTAGCTAATATCGAAAAAGGTGAAAAACCTCGTTTAGTTGGAACTGCCGGTACTATTGAAGCTTTAGCAACTATTCATGCTTATGAAAAATTGGGGAATGTACCAACTCCCCTGGGGGGTTATCAGTTTAGTTTTGCCGAGCTGGAGGAGTTGGTGAATAAGTTGAGGAAGCTATCTATTTCTGAAAGACTAGAGCTTCCAGGAATGTCGGAAAAGCGAGCAGAAATTATTTTGGCGGGTGCTTTGGTATTAAAGGAAGCAATGAGTTTGTTGGAGATGGAGTCGCTAACTGTCTGTGAAAGAAGTTTGCGGGAGGGGGTAATAGTTGACTGGATGTTGAATCATGGTTTGATAGACAACCGTCTCCGTTTTCAAAGTTCAATTCGCCAACGTAACACCCTAAAAATTGCGCAAAAATATCAGGTAAATTTGGAGTGTAGTGAAAGGGTTGCTTCTTGGGCTTTGTATTTATTTGACCAAACTCAGGGAATGCTGCATAAGTGGGGATGTGATGAACGAGAATTATTATGGTCAGCAGGAATTTTGCATAACTGTGGTTTATATGTAAGTCATTCAGAACACCATAAACATTCTTATTATTTGATTAGGAATGGGGAGTTATTGGGATATAGTCAGATTGAAATTGAAGTTATTGCTAATTTAGCTCGTTATCATCGTAAGAGTTTACCTAAGAAAAAACACGAACATTATCAAAACTTACCAAAAAAATATCAACAAGTGGTGTCTGAGCTGAGTGCATTGTTGCGGTTAGCGATAGCTTTAGATAGGCGACAAAAAGGAGCGATCGCTAGTATCACCTGTTGGTTAAACAAAAATCAACAGGAATTTCATATCTGGTTACGACCTAGTGATCCTGAAGATGATTGTGCATTAGAGTTGTGGAGTCTGGGATATAAGAAACAGGCGTTTGAGGAAGAGTTTGGTTTAAAATTAATAGTAAAGTTGGAAACTGCAATGGTATCTGTTTGAAGAAGGATGAACTACCCCGCCATTTAGAGGTGCGGGGTTTCTGAAACCTCACCCAAAAATCAATTTAGTTAATCCTGTTATATTTGAGTGTAATCTCAAATCCGGATAATTACTATATCTAAGTCATTGCTACTGGAACGGAGTGGAAAGAAGCAATCTCAAGGGTTTAGGAGGTTACTTCCTATCGTCGCAATGACGACTTTTCAGTTGAATTATATATAATATCAAATCCGGTTATATAGTAATCGAAAAATTACTTCCTCCTAACACACATATTCTATTCAATACAAATTATATAATTCAAGAATTCAAATCCTTTCTTTCTCCTGAATCCTAATTTATAACTCCTCACTCCTCAGCAATACTATAACTAATTAGTCTGATTCTATATAAGAGTATTATAGGGACTATTATCATTTACGAAAAATCAATATTGTATACAGAAGTTTAATCCTTGAAATCCTGATCCAACAATAGTTTTGATGTACTTTTTTTCCTTGAATGCCTCATTTTAATTTGATTACCATATATACATAACAACCCTTTTATGAAGTTTTGATGAAGATCAAGTAAAAATACTTGGTTTTTATGAAGTTTTGATGAAGTTTTAATGAAGATTAAGTAAAAGTACTTGCTTTTTTTAAAAGGAATTGTTATAAACTTAAGTAATCAAACAAACAAAAATCCAAGACATAATTGATAATATGATTCGCTCTAAATTTTTTGCTGGCTTAACAGCTACGGTTGCATTTACTGGTGTCATGGCTAATGCTGGTGTTGCTAATGCCCTGATTAAAACACAAACATTTACAGACAATGTTGATCTATCACCAACAGATATTACAGATGCCCTGTTATCACTTCAAAAATTCGATGGTAGTCTTGGTGAACTTCAAAGTGTAACAGTCGGCTTTGGTGGACAAATTATTGGGGATGCCCAAGTAGAAAGTTTGGATGCGCAAGCTCAAACTATAACTTTTAGTCTTGGTGGTACATTGGAGTTAGTTGAGTCTAGTGATACTCTCGATAACCCTACATTTGAAGAAGTAGTAGGTGCATCAGATTCATTTGATGCAACTGCTTTTGATGGTAATATAAATTTTGGAGGTACTTCTGGTAAAAGCTTTCAAGGACTAACAGCTACATTAGATGGAGAGAACATCTATGATGACCAAGCTGTATTAGATTTCTTCACTGGTGCTGGTGGAACCGTGGATTTTTTATTCTCTACTTTCACTAATTCACAAGTAACAGGTGCAGCTAATATTGCTTCTATTATTTCTACACAGTCTGGAGCAAACGTTTCAGTAACATACGCATATTTAGATGAAGTTCCAGTGACACCTCCTGCAAGTACACCTGAACCTGCTACTATACTTGGTTTAGGTTTATTTGCTGGTGCTGGTATTTTATCCAAAAAGAAATCAGCACAATAAGGTTAAAATTCAGATCAATTAGTAAATTGAAATCCTGAGAATTTCCCACTTATTCAAAATTCTATTATGACAGAGCCTCTTGGTTATGAGAGGCTCTTTTTATTATGTTAAAAATAAGAATACTACCTTAAGGTGTATCTCGAAAGCATTATCAAAACTTACCTATCAACAGGTGGTGTCTGAGTTGAGTGCATTGTTGTGGTTAGCGATAGCTTTAGATAAGCGACAAAAAGGAGCGATCGCTAGTATCACCTGTTGGTTAAACAAAAATAAAAAAGAATTTTACATCTGGTTACTATACAGAACTACCACTTATTTACCTATAGTTATGGGGGATGATATTTAGATATCTTCATAAATTAAGTTTTAGCTTAGAAAGTACAATAATTTAAGATTAATTATGGGAGATGTTTATTCATTGCTCCAAGTTTACAGCAACCATTTTTCGTTCAGGGATAATCAGTTTTTCCATGACATATTCGATAGTTTGCTGATTTATCCAACCTTGTTGAACAATAATTTCACCCAGGCGTAGGGAATTTTTCTGCTGATCCTGTAGTGCTTTGGTCAATTGCTCTGGAGTCAGTAAACCTGCCTCGATCAGATAAGTACCTAAAGGTTTCGTTGTTGGAGAAACAGGATTAAAATCATACTTTTTATCAATTGGGAATTTTGGGTTCAAGTTTGTTTGCTCATCAAGTATTGCCATATCTTTCCAAGCTTCATCAATGCAATGAGTTTGGGTATACTCCAAAATAGCGCTGGAAAATTCTGTGAAAATGTCAAAGACTTGCTTAACAATTTTATAAACATTCTTATGAGATTTAACAGAAATTTGGATATTTTTAATGAATTCTTCTTGCTCTTCAGAGTGCATCTGATGGTTAGAATCAACTAAGCAGTTATGCTGACCACAATAATAGTAATTCTGTTGAGACATATCTTGTAAATCAATTGCTGCCTTTGCTGTTGAACTGAGAAAAATATTGGCGATCGCTTCAATTGCTTTGATCATAACCAATTTTTGAATAGGATGTGCTTTATAGGCAAGTCGATACAGTTTATAAGTAGTCCAGCGAGAGAAATTAGTTTTTTTACTCCAAAGGTATCTGAGAGTCTTACTAAATCTAAGTGAGTATTCTATTCCGAGTTTTTCTAAATCCTCTAAAAACAACATCCAATGTTTGTCATCTTCATAAGTATGCTGATTAATTAAATCTTGAATAGGATCATCTGTGAGGATGTCTCGAAAAACACAGGTATTGAGTTCTCCAAAACCCATAACAAAAAATGCAAAGCAAGGTGCAAAAGCTAGTCTTTTTTGAGGAGCAACAGCCTCGTTTCTGAGGAATTTATATAGGGGATGCTGACCGAACTCTACCTGCTTGTGTTCAATCAAATTCAAGATCTCTTTCATACTAACCTTTTTCATACTAAAAAAATTTTCCGTAGTTTTACTCACACAAATATATACAAAAAATATATAAATGTTTACTAAATATAAATAATTGTATATCAAATATAAGAAAATATAAAAATATATTAAAGATTTAATTAAAAGTATAAATAAATACAGATTTATTTATAGTTATATATATTTTTTATTTTCAAACACTAAAAGTAGTATAAATGCCTGTATTTCAATAAGTGTTTATACTCAAAAAATCATTTTAGTGTCTATTGAATCCTGACTTTTGACTAGCTATGTACAAAACTATATTTCGTATTTCAAAATGTAGGCATTTTTTTGTTTAATTTAATGAGTAATTATACTTAACAAAAATTATATACTTTGTATAACCTTTTATACTTCAATTTGAAGTGCGGAATATGGGACAATAACTTTGAATAGGAATATTACTCACAAATAATTCAACTTGATGAAATCTGGTCATTTGTTGGTTATAAAAACAACAAACAATTGATTTCGCTGGCGATGGATGCTAGGACTCGCGAAATAGTAGGAGTATATATTGGCTTTTCGCTGCACGACATCGAAGGCGGAATAAGTGTGGCAGCTACATCGCTATAGAAAATCAGCTCAAAGTCTCTGGCAATCTTTACCTGACGTATATCGTCAATGTACAACCTGCTATAGTGATTTTTGGGAAGCTTATGAGATCGTGTTATCTTCAATGTGACATCAAGTAGTAGGCAAGGAAACTGGTTTTACCAGTTACATAGCAAAGATTTAATAATACCAAATTCATGCATAGATAGTTACAGTAAAATGATGACAAAACTGTTATTAAATTTGCTGACGATGTAGGGGGGATAAATCAAATTATTCTTTGAGATAAAAAACAATTTCTTATGGTTAATAGACTATTTTTAGTCAAAAATGAAACTTTTTTACTCTGGGCAAAAATAAATATTATAAATTATTAGCTCCTAACTCCTGACTCCTAAGAACAAAGCCACTATAGCAATATTTTATAAAATTGGTATAACACAATGGAACAACGTGTCCGAAAATTGGTGCGAAAAACCTTATCGTTTTCCAAAAAATTAAGTAATCACATTGGAGCAATCTGGAACTTCATACATCATATCAACTCCGGTAATATCGGTATAAAAAAGCAGAGAAACCGGGTTTGTATCAAATGCCCTACAATACTAACATTGACCTCACACAAACCCGGTTTCTTGTTACTCCAAAGCAAGCGGATTTGATATCACTATAATGCTACAATTTGTACTTGATCATTACGGGATCAGAACTACCCTTGATTTAGTGCCGAGAATCTTTAAAAAAATTACTCATTCACTTTCCATAATTCACAAATACTTTCACACCTATCTTTTACTCCCTCTTTCTCTAAAAAAATAATTCTAGAAGGCAAAGGATGTAATATCAAATCCGGTTGAATACTTGTTATATAGTTGGGATGGGGAGATGGGGAGATGGGGAGATTAAAGTGTAGATAAAATTATGAACATATACTATATAACCGGATTCTATATAATTCCCCGCACTAATTCATCCCGGAAATATGCAACGCCCCAGATTGTGAAATAATGGCCTAAATTTACTATAGCTGAAAACTTTGAAGCTCATACATCTGATTTTTGACTTTCGTAAAACCGTATAATAAGAGTTTCATAAATGTTTGCTACAAATAACCAACCTTAATTATAACTACTACCATACAGAATAAATACCTGTTACAAAAACTCTTCCTTCTTGCCTTTTGGCTACTACCTATCAACTCAGTCGGTGTAATATTATTTTTGGAAATTGGTGTAAAATGACTCCTTGATAACCTATCTTTTCAGAATAGTTATTCTTACAAGTTTACACAAACTTTATATAAATTACTAATATCTTTACCAATTTTTTATAAAAAGCACCGTGACGTCAGTTTAAAATATAGATAAAGCTTAAATTAAGGTAGTCAGGAACCCTATTAACTTGATAGTTAATGGAGTTGTCACAGACTCGTTGCTTTCCCCTGTTGCTGACATGAAACCCTCCGAGTAGTGAAGTCAAACACCTGACCAACCTAATATCAAGGGCAGCCTAAGTTATTGCTAAGTGTTGAAGTTCCTAAAAAGTATAAATATAAATGATGAAATTTACAAATATTCTGACTAATATATTGATATTTAAGACTGCTCCCATACTAATTGGAACTGTTTTAGTAAGTTCTCCTAGTTTAGCAGCGAGTTTTGCATCCTCTAAAGGTGAGGTAATAATTGATGGGTTCAGTAAAAATCCTTATCAAGTAGGAGTTGAGACAAATGCTGAAGAATTTTTTGTATTTGGAGATGGGGATCAAGCTTATGTAGATGCTTTTGCTGAAGCAAATTTTGTAGCAGATCCTAGTGGTGCTGATAATACCTCTAGCTCTGAAGCAGGTGGTACAGGTAGCAACTTTTTTGCACTAGGAGAAAGCACTGCTAGAGTTATTGGTGATTTTTCGATACTACCAGGGGAAACATTTGAGTTCGATTTTGAGGTATATTTTGACCTAAAAACCTCTATTGACAATAGTTCAGATGAAAGTGCTAATGCTGAGGGCAATGTCAGCTTTTTTATCTTTGATACAACAGCTGAGGATACACCTATTTTGTTAGATTTTTTTGGAGTATCTGGTAATTTGGAAACTCCAGGAGATAATGACTTTTTTGGTTCCACCCAAAATATTGTCCCCAGCAATTTCAGCATTAGTCCTTCTTCTTCAGTGAATGAATCTTTTGGTGGTAATAAGGAATCTATTTCCGCATTTTTTGATGGTTCATATCAGAGAACTTTTGATGGTAACCAAATAAGAAATATACGTCTAGTAGAGATCAAAGCAAATTCTGCTCAAGTACAATCTACTCCTGAACCATCAGCTACTATAGCTTTTATTTTATTTAGTGCTGTGGGTGTTAGCACGAGGTTCAAATCAAGAATTAATCGCACTCATCTAAGATGACTCTAGTATATAATGAGTACGAGGTATAAATCTTACCTGCTATTAAACTCTGTTCCTATTTCCTTAATTGACATCTCCAAAAAAGAAAGCTTTTTGTAAAAGTAGGTACTCATGCAAGAGGCGGTAGATGTTCACATAATTGCATCCAAAAGATTTTTAGGTTTACTTTTGCTTTATTCAGCTCATGTAGAAACTTTATATGCAAGCTCTCTACAGTGTTTTGGATAAGACTTATATAATTTCTGGAGATGTCTAATGATAATTAATTAACTGTTGGGTATTTATTAATATGACATTGGATACCAAGAAATAGATATCACAGGTTTCATAAGTTCAATAGGTTGAACCATTATTGGGTTTGATGGGTTCTTGGTTTCAGCCAGATTAGCACTGAAGTTAGCGTAACCGATCAATTTGTTAGTATCATTTGAGATCGAAATTTGACTGTCACTCATAGCCATAGCCATGCCATTATCTTTGGTAGCCGATACCCATACACCTGCAGTGAGACCAGCTCCTTCAAGATTATTAATTTCTTCAGATAAGTTTTCCAAGTAGTTCAAGTTGGAAATAATCATTTGCTTAATGCTCCTTATTTATGAGTTTGACTATTCTAAATAATAAATCTAATAGTTATAGTCTGGTTGCCATTTTGGCAGTAAAATCTCAAAGATATAGTGCGATCAAATCTTCCAATCACACAAATAGATACCTCAGTTCCCAACTCCTCTGTTACTCCGAGAGGGAGGAAGTGTTCTCTCCCTTCTTGCTTTGGAAGTTCGTTCCAGGGTTAGGTCTTTTTTTACCAATGGATAATTGATAATTAATCAATTCGGTTTAAAGTCTCTCCTTTTAAGGATAAAAAAAGAACAGGTGATTTCCTATAATTCAATTCTATTGGTTTTGTGCAGAGGTAATTATCTATTATTCATTATCCATTAATGAACCACACTTTTAGCCTAGACACACTACTACTAACCAGAAGTAATTATCAATTATCCATTATCAATTAATCAAAGTCAGTTCATCATTCCAATGATATTTGTAGCTAGTATGTTGGAAGATTAGGCATTTCAGGCCAATCAATTGCGATCGCACCTACAAAACCTACAGCACCATTGAAGCTAACGCTACCACCATAAGGTCCTGAATAAGAAAATGTCAAAAGTTCAGTTTTACTTTTAACTAAAGCTAGATCACCCATTGCTTGTCCGTAAGTATAGAGAAAAGCATCGGTAATACTGCCACCTTTAAGATCGTCATTTTTGTTAGATAAGTCTTCTAAGTGATTTAAGTTGGAAATAATCATTTGCTTAATGTTCCTTTTTGTTAGTATTACGATTTCTGTTTGAATATAATTCTATTAGTTATAATTTAGTTGCCATTTTGGCTGAAAAATATAGGTGATAATTATCACAATTTATAGCCTAGTGTACTAATAACTATTGGAAATTATAGCGGTTTTCACAAAGGTAGACTACAAAATTTCTTCCTTCTTCCTTCTTCCTTTCAACCCAAATCTCTGTACTCTATATTAATGAAAACTGCTATAGATTTCATCAGAGATAGTTAATATCTCTGATGGGTAAATGTATCGGGACATAGGCATAAACAGGTTTTATTGGTTAAGGTGCGTCAGTCATGTATTACCAATTTATGCATCCTTAAGCCATTTGCTGCTTCACCTCGTTAATTTCTTCCGGCTCAATTTGATTATATAACATATAGTTAACTTCGTTAGCTAACCACTGCTTAAACATATTATTCAAAATTTCTTGGTATTTTTCCTGTGTCAACTCAGCCTGGATAAATTTTTCTACCATCAAAATATGATATCCTTGACCTGTTTGAATTGGAGAAATTACCACTCCTGCTTTAGCACTAAATACTGCTGCTGCTATTTCTGGCTTTAAACTCCAGCGGTGAAGTTTACCTTCACAACCACCAACTTGACGTCGTTTTTCATCTATATCATAACAGTGAGCAGCATCATAAAAGCTGATTTCTTGCTCTTTGATTTGATAATATATTTCTTGGGCAAGTCGAGGTTCGCTAATAATGATTTGATATAATAATACCTGGTCAAAATTAATGCGATTTTGAGTAAATGATTTCTCGACTTCCTCTTTAAACAAATGCTCTGCTAGTTTCTGAGAAAGTAGGCGATCTGCAATTCCTGCTTCTAAATCTTCTACTGTAATCATTTGTTCTGCAAGCCAGGCAATGGTATCAGATACTTTATATAATTTTTTTTCCATTCTCAGGCGATCGCCTTCTGCCTGTATTTCTTCTGGAGATACAGTTATTCCTCTTGCCTGAGTAGCTTTCTCTATGACTTTTTGATTTAAGATTCGTTGCCAAATTTGCTTGTATTGAACATCTTGTTTGAGGGCATTGATAATATCTATATCTGCTACAGATTGGTTATTAATCATCACCATTCTACTACTTATTTGACTTGAATTTTTTTAATTAATCAAGCTATTAATTAGAGGTATCATCAAGATCTTACCTCTAATCAATACTTGCTAAAATAACCAAGTTATATTCTTCTATTGAGAATAGGAGGTTTTTGGTTTAATTTTGTTCCACTACTCACTAATTGCTAGAACCACTAACATGACTTGATGCAGAAGCACTTCCATACATAGAAGAAGCACTTACATAATTACTTGCAGAGCCATAGTATTGACCAACAGAAACATGAGATTCAATCCAAACTTGTGGTAGAATACCATCTGCCCAACCATGCCCAGATGCACTAACATCAATGTTACCATAACCATAGTAAGGAGGATAAATAATAGATAAACCACCGTTAACTAGACTGGATTCGTTAACATTTTCTAGATGATTTAGTTCAGCAATTTTCATGGTTTTTCTCCTAATTTTTATTTGATAATTTTATCAATTGTATTTCAACTGTTTTGATAGTAAATAATTTAACTAGATTTGTCTTGCCATTTTGGCAGAAAAATCTTGGATATCTACTACTTATTTGACCTAGATTTTGAGAATTAATCTAACTATTGATTAGAGGTGAAATATTGAATATGCCTCTAACTAATGGAACTCAAATATGTATGATTTTGTTTGGTTTGATTGAAGCGATTATTATGGATTATGATTAAATCCATATTCAGAATCACTAGTACCAATTCCTTTTCAATGTATACCTATCTTAGTGGTAGGGCATAGGTATAGGCATAGGCATAGGCTTAGGCTTAGGCATAGGATAGTAAGGCTTAGGATAGTAAGGCTTAGGAGGCGTGTAGCAGATGAATGGTTCACTAGGCTTTTTCATCATATAATCTATCATCTTCATATGACCACCCTTAACTAGACTGGATTGGTTAACATTTTCTAGATGATTTAGTTCAGAAATATTCATAAATTTTCTCCTGATTTTTGTATAATTAGTTCATCATTTACATTGGAACTGTTTTAATAATAGATAATTCAACTAGAGCTTTGTTGCCATTTTGGCAAGTTTATAACTTTAATTATTTATTGCCATTTTGGCATAATTAATAGATAAAAATATTGACATATATTCTAGATCAGAGATATGATTTATTTGTGGGAAACCACAGATTTATACAGCAATAAATCAGAGAATATTTGTGAATAAATAAACCCTCTGATAGCATTTTAATCAAGTTGCTACCGAGGGTATTCACATCCATATTCAAGATTTATTTACCTGCTGATAAATTAAATTAGATCGCTAGGGCATCTTGCTGATTTTTACGATCGCTTGATGCCTGTTTCTTGTGACTGTATTTTGCCTGTTGATCAGCAATACTCATAACTTTTGAATCATTATTTTTACCGACAAATTCAATTTCATCTTCACCTCGGTTTCTGTGTTTACTGGGTTTACAACCTTTACAATTTTCTTTGATTAACCGATTAAATGTACGATAGGGAATGTAGTCTAGGGGATTCTGACCGCCAAAACGTAAGATTAAAACACAAGCCCAAGAATACTTGCCAGCAAGTATGGCTTCAATAATTAAATCAAACTGTTCGCGAGTCATAATTTTATCTAATTTGCTTTGACGATAAAGGAATTCAGAACTCATGATTTTATCTCCTGATCTTTTCTAATGAATTTAAAAAAATTTGAAAATGCTATTAAAAATTGATGCCTTCTGCCTTCATTTGTCTAATTGGGTCTAATAAAATATCTGCAATACGACGGCGACGAATAATAATGTCCGCGCTCGCAGTTTGACCAGGCTTAAAACTAATCTTTTGACTATTTTCAGTTACATAGTTACGCTCCAACGTGATTTCAACCTGATAAACATCCCCCATTTGTTCATCCTGCTGTGTGTCAGGAGAAACAGAGGAAACTTTGCCAGATATTAGTCCATAATCTTGATAAGGATAAGCATCAAACTTAAGTTGGACTGGCATCCCCGCTCTGATAAATCCAGCTTCGGGATTAGGTAACTTAGCAGACAAAACCAGTGGTGCACCTTCAGGGCCTATTTCTGCAATAGTTTGCCCTGGTTGCACAACCTCCCCACTATTAGTAATATTCAAAGAAAGTAATACCCCACTTACAGGAGCATAAACAAATCGTTCCTTCAACTTAGTCTCAGCAGTAGCAAGTAAATTTTTATTTTCACTAATTTTTGCTTGCAGTTGAGTTAACTCAACTTCTAACTGCTGAATACGTTGCTGCATTTCTAACTGAGTTGTTTGTGCTTCTGCTTGTTTTTGGGAAAATTGGGCTTTGAGTCTCTGTGCTTCTGCCAATGCTTGCTCTAACTTGCCTTCAGTTTCAGTTATTTGGGTTTGTCTATCTCGCAAATTCTGTTCCACTGTAAACAACCGTTCCCTAGCCTGAGTTTCCTCAGATAACTGCGCCCGAATAATGGCATTTTCCCGGTCGCGCAAAGTTTGTTCGGCTGCAAACAACTGTTCCTGAGCCTGAGTTTGGTCGGATAACTGCGCCCGAATAATGGCATTTTCCCGGTCGCGCAATGCTTGTTCCGCTGCAAATAATTGCTCCTGAGCCTGAGTTTGCTCAGATAACTGCGCTCGAACTAAAGCGTGTTGGCGATCGCGTAATGCTTGTTGGGCTTGAAATAAACGTTCCTTCGACATTGCCCCCTCCTCAACCAGCGGCTGTAATGCTTCCACCCGTTCCTGATGTTCTACTACATCTGCTTTGAGTTGCTTAATCAACTGTTTGGTTTTGTCTGACAGTGGAGCAAGTTGTTGCCTTCTTTTTCTGGAAGCATCTACATCAGTTTTTAATTGTTCAAGTAACTTATTTGTTTTACTTTCAATGGGTCTTAGCTGTTGTCGTCTTTTCCTAGAAGCATCCACGTCAGCTTGCAGTTGTGCCAATAACTGCTGACTTTTATCTGCCAAAGGTTTGAGAGTTATATATCGTTGCTCTAATTCTGCTGCATCTGACTGTAACTGACTCAGCATCGTCCGGGTAGTTTCCACATTTGTTTCTGCTTGAGCGATCGCTACTGACTGGGTTCTCATATCTGCCTTGGCCACAGCATCTCTACTTCTTGCTTCCATCCTCAGTCTGTCGAGCAAGGCTTGTTTCTGAACTAACTCTTTTTCATAAGCGACTTGCTGTTGCTTTAGTCGCTTTACTTCTATTCCTGCCAGTTTCGTCTCTAGTTCCAGCAAAACTTGACCTGCTTTTACTGTATCTCCCTCTTTCACCGGAATGTTAGCTACTTTGCCCATATCCACCGGATGCACTTTGTAAGCTTCTCCCTGTGGTACTAACTCCCCCCGTGCTTGGCCTACTTCATTAACTTGGCCAAACCATGCCCAAGTACCAAAAGCCATACAGAAAGCGATACCCCCTAATAGCAGTTGCCGGGGAAATGCTGCTGTTGGTTTATCGAGCAAATTTTGGACAAATGGTGACCAATTAGAAGCATTAACACTTTGAGTTGGTGTGGGTCTGTCATGATTTTGAGCAGGTGTAGGTAACTGTGGTCCCCTAACTGATGTTGCTATTCCTCCATAGATAGAGGCTGCTACTTCATCTAGGCGATCGTACTCTGTATTTAGATCCTGTAAAATCCAGCTTTCAGCAGATGATTTTTTTCGATCGCATTCTGCTTCTGATTTAGTCTGAGAATCCATGGTCTCACCTTATTTTATGATATTTTTTCAAGTTATTAAACTTTTTTTAAAATTGTATTATTTCTTATTTTTCCCTCCGTAATCATACTAACTTAATATTCTGATTATGTTTGCCAAATTGGCAGTTTTTACAATTGTTTGAAGTTGTGTTACCTAATTAAGTTATTTGATTTTCTATTAACGATTATCTTTTATTAAAGATATAGAAGTCCTATTTGAATTGTCTATAAATATCCTGAAAAATGTCAAAAATAATAGTCTATATACCAATATAGGTAATAATTTGAGTTTTTTATCTATGTAGAAATTTTTAACAAATTATTCAGGATTGTATATCTACAATTCTTAATATTTTCGGATTTAAAAAAGTAAAAAAGAGATTGACAGTGAGAATTTAATCTCAAAAGAGATATTTCTCTTTGAATAATTAGTAAAGTAAATAGATAAAAGTCGATTGACTTTGAGGAATAAATGTAACAAATATTTACATAAATTCAGTATTTACTTAGTGTGTGGTTACCATTTTTTAAATTAAAGGTCAAGCTGTTGTTGGGCTAAGTGATAATACAACCCACCAAGGACTATCAATTCCTCATGAGTACCTTGCTCCAACAAAATTCCTTTATCTATAACTAAAATTTGGTCGGCATTTCTGACTGTAGATAGACGATGAGCAATAATAAAAGTAGTCCGCTCCCGACTAATCCTAGCCAAATTCTCCTGAAACCTGCGCTCTGACTCTGTATCCAAAGAGCTAGTTGCCTCATCCAAAATCACAATCCGAGGCTCACCCAATAAAGCACGGGCGATCGCCACTCGTTGGCGTTGACCCCCAGATAGAGACGACCCACGCTCACCAACCTTAGTGTTATATCCCAGAGGCAAATCCTGAATAAAGCTATGAGCTTCTGCCAGTTTTGCCACCTCTATCACCTCTGGCAAAGCCACATCATCAGCATACATACTAATATTTTCCAAAATAGTCCCCGAAAACAAAAAACACTCTTGGGGCACAACACCAAGTTGCGATCGCAAAGACTGGGGGGAAATATGACGGATATCATGGCCATCAATCAAAATCCGGCCATTGTTGGGATAATATAAACCCTGCAACAAACTGACTAAGGTACTCTTCCCAGAACCACTCCGCCCTACAATAGCAATAGTCTGTCCTGGTCTAACATCAAAAGAAATATTCTGAAGTGTATTCTTTTCCTGGTCTTCATCATAACGAAACGTCACATTATCAAACCGCACCTCTCCCCGTAACCGAGGTAAAACCAACATTTCCTGCCCTGGTGTTTCTTCCGGTTCTGCTGACAATACATCATTTAACCTTTCTACAGAAATCCAAACCTCCTGCAACTCATCCCACAGATTCACCAATGTCATAAACGGAGTAATCACTTTACCAATCATCATATTAAAAGCCATAAACTGACCAATACTCAGTTCCCCCTGAATGACTGAAAATGCTCCAAACCACAGCAACGCCGTACTACCAAGACTATTAACCACCCCACTACTAAACTGTAAAGTATTTCCCAACTTCTGGGCCTTAAACCTAGCATTCAGAGACTTAGTTAAATCCTCTTCCCACCGCCAGCGCAACTCCTTTTCAGTTGCCGTAGCTTTGACTGTAGATATTCCAGTCATCATTTCTACCAAAGATGAATTTTGATCTGCTGCAGCATTAAAAACTTCCCGCGACACCTGGCGCAAAAAAGGAGTAGCAACCAAAGTTAAAATTGCTATTGGTGGAATCAAGGCCAATACCAACAAAGTTAACTTATAGTTGTAATAAAGCATCAACCCCAAATAAACCATCCCCGTGAGAAAATCTAACCAAGTCATCACCACTTGACGAATCAGAAAACGCTGGATTTTCTGATTTTCTTGAACCCTGGTAATAATGTCACCTACCCTCCGAGATTCAAAAAATTTCAGAGGTAATCTCAAAGCATGACTGATAAAACCAGAAATCAGAGTCAGATCGACTCGATTAGAAAAGTAGTCAAGTAAATATTGTCTGGTTGTTCCCAGCGCCAGACCACCTAATCCAAATATTAACCCCCCCAAAACAAAAACATTGAGGGCACTGAGACTTTTGTTAACAACTACTTGGTCAATAATAATTTGGGTGAATAGGGGCGAAACAATTCCAAATACTTGAATCAATATAGACGCCAGAATAATTTGTAGGGCTGTATTGCGATAAGGCCACAAAACATTGGCAAAATTACCTAGAGATGTCTTAGCTGGTTTCGCATTGCGAAACTCTTGAGTAGGCTGCAATAGCAGGGCGTAACCACTCCAACTTGCTAGAAATTCTGAACGACTTAACCATTTTTTGCCGATCGCTGGGTCTGCAATTAAAATCCTTTTACTTTTAATTTTGTAGACAACCAGATAGTGTATTCCTTCCCAATGAGCAACCCAAGGGTCAGTTTGTTCTTCTAGACGACTTAGAGATGCTCGGACAGGTCGAGATTGAAATCCTAGACTTTCTGCTGCTTTAGCGAGATTTTTGAGGGACGCTCCAGAGCGTCCCACATTAGCCAAGTTTCGTAGTTGGTTAATGCTGAAGCGTTTACCCCAATATTGGCTAATCATGCCTAAACAAGCCGCACCACAATCTGAAGATGATTGCTGTAAAACTATTGGATAGTGAGCAAAAATATCCAGCAGTCGGCGGTTAATTGGTTTTGGGAAAGGAACTTTGTTTTCTGTGGGTGGGGACTGAGAATTTTCTGAGGTTGGCGGTGGGGTATCGGCAGTGACTTGTGGAGAATGGATGGTGACTGATTTCTTCAGAGGGGCTTTATTTGGGTTTGTTAGTAAGGATATCAGTTCATTCCATTTTTGTTTGGGTAGTTTATAAAGTGATAGTTGTGTTTCTGCTTGCCAGTCTGTAGGCGTTTTGTCAGGATAACCCCAACTAGGAAAGGTGGGTATTTCAGTTTGGGTTGTAGAAATTTGACCACTATTTAGCCAATAATGTGCGGTTTCCCCTGGAGTTGCTGTTGTGAGTTGTTCTCCTGCGGGTACTTGTATTTGCTGAAAGTGGGGTAATATGGGCCGTAGTTGATGACTAGGGAGCGATCGCCATTCTGTACAGGTTTTGAGAAAAATTTGGCATTGTCGTTGTTGTGTTTGTTCCTGTAGGTGTTGTTCTAGTTGGGGTAGTTTTTCTAGTAATAGTTGTAGTTGGGTCAGGTCAATTTTTGCTATTTGGCCTTGACTGGCAGCGATTGCCCGATAAAGTTTGATCTTGTCTGTGAATAAGTTATCTCCGCCAAATATTTCTCCTGTTTCTAAAACATCTACTGGTATTTCTTCTTGTTGTTCTGAGTCAAAGGCTAAAATTCTTACTCGACCTTGGCATACTAGATAAATAAAATTATTAATTTCAAATTCATTTTGAATTAATTCATCACCAAGGTGAAATTTCTTGGTCTGATAATTTTTGATCAACTCAGAAGCTATACTAGTATCTATTTGCAGATTTATTAATTTTTGTAAAATAGTTACTATAATTGCTGAGTTTTCCTGCGTAGGTGGAGCTGAACTATCGTATGTTGATATTTTTTTCATTGTTATTTTGATTGTTATATATTAATTAACTTGTGGCCAAAAAAAAATTTATTATCAGGATTTGGAACGATTTTTATGGTGACTCTGTGGCTTAGATTAACATATTTATCTCTTTTATATCAAACATCAAAAGTTTTGATACATATCTTTAAAAAATAAATAGTGTTATACTAATTTGCGTGAATTTTTGCTACTAGTTTTTGTTGCCTGTTCTCTATAAATTGTTGCCAAAAAACAGCTTTTTGTAACATTTTGAATCAAATTGTTGTGAAGTTTTGAGGAAAAAAACTCCAATTAATTTGATTTACCGTATTGATAATGATACATCTGGAACAAACCCAAATAATGGGTAGTGTTATATTTGATGATAATTGAAATTGTTGATATTAAAATTCGAGAGCATTCAGCTTTTAAGCATGAGTTTCATTGCCTTGATAGTCCAAGTTAGTATTGAGAAATTGAGGTCTAATTGAAGAAGGAGTTAGGAGGGAAGCTCGACGCCAAAGATTTGTTCAAGAATTTAGAATTTAGAATTTAGAATTTAGAATTACCTCTCCTTGAAAAGAACAGGATTGACGAACAGGAAAATTTTTATTTATTATCCCCTTAAAAAGGGAGGCTTTAAACCACAATATTTTGGTAATTCTAAAGTAATACCAAATCTCACGCAATCTTGCTCTCTTTTCTTAAGATAAGGTAGGGATTTTGCATTCAACAGTCAGGAGTAGGGTTCAAATATATAAGATATTTTCACTCTTTTTAAACAAATCCTTAAAAACATTGCTCTTAGTTATTTATTACTTAATCACTGAAGTTTTGAGGAAGGTCTTGCATTATTTTTGGGATTTGGTATTACTCTATAGAACCTATTTGGAAGATTAACAAAGGTTTAGGTGTTTGGCAAAGGAGTCAGAAGTCAGGAGATCGAGAAATAGAATAGGGGAAAAAGGTAGAAAAAAGCCCCCATCTTCACTATGTTCCCATCTCCCTATATTTGAGTACATAAATAGATCCCAAATGGGTTCTATACAAGGGAATTGCATTTATAACATCACTCAAAATGGTTAAAACCCTTGGTAATTAATAGATGTATTTTCTGTGATATGAAATCCGGTTATACAGTTATCGCATTTGCTAGTTGTCATCAAGACAGACCTGAATTGGTATATTCTGATTATTCTTACTTTTGACTTTCTTTGTCATGCAATAACTAATTACCGGGGTTCTATATGATTCTTTCTTTAAAAAGAATCAGTTAATAGCTAATAGCTTACACAGGAAGATTATGATTGTTAATCTGGTAATGAGGATTATTATTATTTAAGTTGACATAATAACTAATAAGTTGGGTGAGGTGAATGTAAGTTTGAAGATCAATTTGATTTGATAATAACATTTCTCGATATTTACTCTCTGATTGTTTCAGCTTATCCTTGATTTTTTCTTGGCATACTTCTGACATATTTTGCAATGCATCAATCAATTCTATTGTATCTTGAATATCTTGTTGACGTTGTTTTTTCTGCAAAGTTCGGCATTGTTCAGCAATCACCTGTGTCATATCTTCTAGCTTTTCATAAGCTTCTTTAGGCAAACTTCCTTCAATCAACATTAACCGATGTTGCTGCCTTAATTCTTCCACTTCTTTCAGAGCTTGAACAGGATTTGTTTCTACACAACAACTAATTTCACTCATAGCCAAACTGCTATTTTTAATCAACTTTCTACATCGTTTCTGACGCCACATTCGCAGTAAAAAGCCGATGATACCTGTAAAGATCACAATAATAACACCAGCTTGTAAGTCTTGATTTTCCTCAACGTAGCGCATCCAAATTTCTCTGGGGTCTCCTTCGTTAAACGCCTTCAGAGAACCAGGATGGAGATATAGCAACCCACTGCGTAATAAAGAGCGGGCATTCCCGTTAGCAAGCTCTGGGTAAAATAATGAGTATTGACGAGAGGATGAGATGATCGACCAAGTTAAAAGAGCAATTTTTTTTTTGCTGACATCGGGGCGAGTTAGTAAAGCGGCAGCAGTAGAAATGGTGGGTAAATCTTTTTCGGGTATTGGTGATAGAGGCATATAACTACCCTTGGGAAAGGTTGCACTTTGGTATGATTCGGGAAATTGAATGGTTAAATAGTTAATAAAAGAAGTTGCCATTGGAACTAACTTCAGAGTGGGAGGAGCTGTTAGTGTGGCTTTCACTTTTTTACTACCTCCTAATGGACCTACATAAACTAAAGCGTCTATTTCTTTTCGTTTAAGTTTGCTAAATCCTTGTTTGAAATCAAGGTCTTGTTCAATAATTTTTAAATTGGTAGCACTGAATAGTCGTTTGGCAGTGAAGTAAATGCCACTGCCAGGGGTACCAAAGGTGACTCTTTTTCCTTCAAGATCGCTAAAAGTTTTGATTTCTGAGTCAGATGGTGTAATGAGGTGTAAATATTCATGGGCAAGAACAGCTATTGCTTGTACTTGACCGGCTTTCAGTGCTTCATTAGCGACGTCTAATTGAACTAGAGCAAGATCTGTTTCTTTATTGAGCAGACGTTCTAGGTTTTCCTGTGAACCTTCGGAATTATAGTTGTCATGTATAGACATTTTCCCAACTTCACGAGCCGAATTTGCTATTTGTCTGCCGATGCGTTCGTAAGCTCCACCATTTGCACCACTAGAGAGGGTAAGGGTACGACTTTGAGGACTACAGCTAGTTAAGGCGATCGCCCATAATAAGATTCCTCCTATTCCTATTATTTTACTAGGTCGTTTTCTTTGGTGTTTCATATAATGTTTTTGGGATTGCAGGGATACTGACTTAACCTACAATTTTATATTATTATTAAACATAATGGTGTTTCTAATGTGAAATATGATAGCTAATACCAAATCCAGGTAATATCAAATCCGGTTGAATACTTATTATATGGTTGGGAGGATGGGGAGATGGGGAGATGGAGACTAACCCCTAAGCACTCTCCGGTGGGAAATTTAGCGAGATATCGATTAAAGTAATTGAAAAAATTATCAACACATATCCTATGACCAGATTCTATATGCAATTAACCGGATTTGATATAATTAGTTATTTTGTAAAGATTTAGCTCTTATATAAAATCCGATTATACAGTAATTGTAAAATTACTTCCTCTGAATACAGATGTTCTATCGAATACGAATTGAAAAATTCATCTATATCAAATCCAATATTTCTTCTAATCCTGACTCCAAGCGCGATGCGATAACTAATTACCTGGATTCTATATTAGCAGTCAGCTATCAGCAATTAATCATTGAGGTACAGTTGTTTTTCCTCTTTTCTATTATACATTTTCCTATCTTCCTACCCCAGTGAAAAATACCAAGTCAAAAGTTTGCCAGTTAATGGGATACTTCCACACACCTAAAAATTAACTTTTCTCAATGTTTCTATCCCATAGAAACAGAATTATTACTTCCCATTTCTGACGTCTGACTTTTGACTTGTAACTACATTTAAGAATTCATTGCCGTAGCACGAGCGGCGGCAGCTTCATCTGGATGAATATTCAAGCGAGTTAAATTGATCCGACCCTTAGAATCAATTTCTCGTACTTTAACAATGACTTCATCTCCAATTGCTAGCTCATCTTCTACCTTACCCACACGATAATCTGCAATTTGGGAGATATGAACCATTCCTTCTTTGCCAGCAAATACTTCTACAAAAGCACCAATAGGAATAATTCGAGTCACTCGACCAACATAAACATCCCCAGGATTCAGTTTCTTAGTCATCCCTTGGATAATATTGCAAGCTTGTTTAGCCTTTTCACCATCCGCTGCTGCAATAGTTACAGTACCATCATCATCAATATCAATTTTGACACCGGTTTCCTCAGTAATACCTTTAATAGTCTTACCACCAGGTCCGATGACTAAACCGATCATTTCTGGATCTATCCTGAAGGTTAACAGTCGGGGTGCATAAGGTGACATATCTCCACGAGGTTCATCAATGACATTCAACATCTTTTCCAAAATATGTATCCGTGCTGGTTTGGCTTGATGAATAGCATCAGCAATAACCTCTAGAGACAAACCTGTAATTTTCATATCCATCTGTAAAGCTGTAATACCACTATCGGTACCAGCAACTTTGAAGTCCATATCACCCAAAAAGTCTTCTATACCCTGAATATCTGTCAGAATACGAACTTCCTCACCTTCTTTGATTAAACCCATAGCTGCTCCACTCACAGGTTTAGTAATAGGAACTCCAGCATCCATTAAACCTAAAGTAGAAGCACAAACCGAACCCATAGAAGTTGAACCATTAGAAGACAGAACTTCTGAAACCACTCGAATAACATAAGGAAAAGTATCGCTTAGTGGTATGACTGGGTTCAATGCGCGTTCTGCTAAAGCACCATGACCAATTTCACGACGGCCTGGCGATCGCATTGGTTTAGTTTCTCCTACGGAAAAAGGAGGGAAGTTATAATGATGCAAATAACGTTTTTCATCTTGGGGATGTAAATCATCTGCCAATTCTTGAGCATCACCAGGTGTTCCGAGAGTAACAGCAGACATTACCTGAGTCAAACCTCGATTAAATAGAGAACTACCGTGGACTCGTGCTGGTAAAACTCCTACCCGACAAGAAACAGGGCGTACTTCATCTAACTTCCGACCATCAACCCGGATACCTTCGTCAATAATTTGTTTGCGCATCAGCTTTTTGGTGACGCCCTTAAAGACATTCCCTAGAGTCATGTTGTCAGATTCAACCATTACCCTTACTGCTTCTTCTTCAGGAAGTTCGGCGATCGCTAGTGCTAAAGAATCTTTAATTTTATCCAGTTTTTCATCCCGCTGATTTTTATCTAAATCATATTCAGAAAGGATCTGTTTAATAGATTCTGTAGCTTTTTCCTGTATATAGTTTTCTAAGGTAGAGTCTACTTCGGGAGGTTCCAACTCCACAAGTTCAATACCCATTTCCGCAATAATTTCTCGTTGAGCTTCAATTAGGTCACAAACTGCTTCATAACCAAAATCAATTGCCTCAATAATATCTTGTTCAGGCAATTGATTTGCTCCAGCTTCTACCATTATTACTCCCTGTGGAGACCCAGCGACCACCAAATCTAAATCGCCATTTTTAACTTCACGGTAAGTCGGGTTAATAATAAAGTCGTCTCCTACTAACCCTACCCGTACTGCAGCCATTGGGCCATAAAAAGGGAGCTTGGCCAGTAATACTGCTACTGAACTACCTGTTACAGCTAGCACGTCTGGTGGTACTTCCTCATCCATGGACAGTGTTGTGGCCACAATTTGAATATCATCCCGCAACCAACCAGGAAATAGTGGGCGTAAGGGTCTGTCAATTAAACGACCTGTAAGTGTCACCTTTTCTGGAGGGCGACCTTCCCGACGCAAAAAACCACCAGGGATTTTTCCTCCCGCGTAGAGTCTTTCTTCGTAGTCCACCAACAGAGGTAGAAAGTCTATTCCTTCTCTACCCTTAGCTGTAGTAGCTGTGACTAAAACTGCTGTATCTCCTGACTCTATCATCACAGCACCACCAGCTTGAGGCGCAAATAAACCAACCTTCAGTCGAATGTCCCGTCCGTCAAAGGATATGGATTTATCTATCTCTTCCATCCAGTTTTTTTTCCTTCTATATTCTTTCGCTTCTTTAGGAAATCGTAGCATTGTTAATGGGGCATTTTGAAGTCAGAAGTCAGAATTCAGAAGTCAGAAGTGATAATTTAGAAGTTAAATATTTTAATTTTGTATAGTAGGGGCGAGTTCCATCTGAAATTAATAACCTTCAACGTTTTAATTCAAAAGCGAGAATTCACAGGTTAAATATTTTAATTTTAATAGTAGGGGCAGGTTCAACCTGAAATTAATAAGCTCCAACATTAGATTTATATAAGTTATGCGCGAATAAACGTCACTATGTAACGAAATGTTAAAGCAGTTGAAACCCTTGAGATTGCTTCCTTCCGCTCCGCTTCAGTCGCAATGACATACTTGTAATTTTTTTCACCTACCTACTTAAACTCGCCCCTTATAAAATCTTGCAATAACTAACCCTCAATGATGTTATGGAATTTTTTGGATATGTCTGTTTAGTAGTAGCGTGACACGCAAAAAAATGCAGCCCCTTCTAGAATAAAGTGCTTAGGGCAGCTTATTTCCTCGATAAACCAAACAAAAATAAGGGTTTGTTGGATTTCCTACGTCAATCCAACCTACGCTAGTCAACTCAAAAGTAGTAAACGTAATAAGTTTAGGGCGGCTTTATTAAACTATATTGTGCTTTATGTCAAGGCTTTTGGTTAAACCTGCCCCTACAATTTTTTCAACACTTAATTTAGACCTACCTACCTACTCTTCATATTTCTGGAGTTTTACTGAAGATAAACCGCTATAATAATCAGACTTACCTTTCATCGCAAATGATGAAGTTTGCATCCAGTTATTTTAACTCGGATGCCGTTTTTAATTGTTAAATTTCATTATTGAAAGATTTACAGTAAAAAAAAATTAGTATTCAAAATATAACCTTTTCGATAGATATTTAAGATGGCAATTTTACATAGTTTTTGGCTGACCGAACATCAACAACCTAGTTCTTTATTTATTTGGGGAGAAACTTGGCAAAGAATTACAGAAGATGATGCTGGTGAAATAGGAAAAATTACTAATAATCCTTATTCAATAACTTTAGATGAATTTAAAATTTCATCTAAGTTAAATACTAATTTATCTTTAGAAAAGTACAAAAAATCCACAACTCAAACCTTAGCTATCCCCACACAAAAATCAGAATCTAGCCAAAAACTATACCCTATTCACTCTGCCACAAATTTATCAGAAACCACAGAAAAACTATATCTTTATCCCTGGCAAATAGAAGGAATTTGTCTAGAACCTTTAGAAGCAATCAAATTTCTACAATCTATTCCTCTGGGAAAAATTACTGAATCTTTGATCGGAGCAGATTTAAGGTTTTGGTCTCATGTTGCTCGATGGAGTCTTGACTTATTAGCAAGATGTAAATTTCTACCCTCTATTGAACAAATATCAAGTGCAGAATTTATTGGGATTTGGCAACCCTTACTTGATAGTTCCACAGACCAAACTAGATTGAAAAATTTTTCCCTACAAATGCCTCTTGTTTGTCGCACATATAACCTTGATTGGCAGTTACCTATTTCCTTAGAAAATATACAGATAATTCCCGAAAATAATTCCTCAAAATTCCCCAAACTTCAAGCAAGTCAAGAAATTATCCAAGATTTCTTAAAAAATATAATAGATACACAAATTAGACAGACATCAGCGGAAATATCTCCAACAGAAATTAGCTCATTAAATCCCTCAATTAGACAATGGTTGAAATCCTTATTAGGAAAATTAAACTTAAAATTGCCTGGTGCAAAAGAAACACAGCAAATTAGAAAAATACTTGAGAATTGGAAATCACCCTTACAGGAAGATAAAACCACAGAAAAGAAATTTATTACCTGTTTCCGTCTCCATTCACCATCAAATAATTCTAAACAATGGAAACTCGAATATTGTCTTCAAGCAGTAGATAATCCAGAATTTTTTGTTGATGCCAAGACAATTTGGGAAAATCCTGTAACAAGTTTCAATTATCAAGGACAAACAATTAAACTCCCTCAAGAAACTCTGCTCAAGGGCTTAGGTTTAGCATCAAGAATTTATCCAATTATTGAACCTAGTTTACAAGAAGCAACTCCCCAATATTGCGAATTAAATCCACAACAAGCTTATGAATTTATTAAAAGTGGAAGTTGGCGCTTTACTGATAGTGGGTTAGGGGTGATTTTACCACCTAGTTTAGCTAACCGAGAAGGATGGGCTTCTCGTTTGGGCTTAAGTATTCAAGCCACTGCTCCAAAAACGAAAAAAACTGAAAGACTTGGATTAAATAGTCTTCTCAATTTCCAGTGGGAATTATCTATTGGAGGTCAGAAATTAACTAAAGCTGAATTTGACAAATTAGTAGCTAAAGATAGTCCTTTAGTAGAAATTAATGGGGAATGGGTGGAACTGCAACCTCAAGATGTCCGAGCAGCAAAAAATTTCTTTGCCACTCGTCAAGACCAAATGGCTTTATCTTTGGAAGATGCTTTACGGTTAGCGACTGGGGATACTCAAACCCTGGAAAAATTGCCTGTTGTTAATTTTGAATCTGGGGGTCAACTACAGGAACTTTTAGATACTTTGACTAATAATCGTTCGTTAGAGGAAATTCCTACACCTGAGAATTTTCGGGGAGAATTGCGGAATTATCAAGCACGGGGTGTTAGTTGGTTGACTTTTCTGGAACGTTGGGGTTTAGGTGCTTGTTTGGCGGACGATATGGGCCTTGGTAAATGCAGTGGACCTCATACTGAATTATTTATTAATAGTATGGTAATGCAAGCAGAGGAAATTTGGCAAGCTTATGCAGGCGAGGCGGAATTTGATGGGGAAGGCTTTTGGGCAAAACCTAATAAGGAATTATTGGTAAATTCTCTAGATGAGACAACAGGTAAAATTGTCCTTGCTCCGATCCGACGGTTATATAGGCAGCAGGTACGAGAAAAGTTACGAAGGGTGAGATTAAAAGATAATAGTAGTATTACGATTACTCAGAGTCATAAATTATTTATTCGCGATAGTTGGAAAAATGATTTTCAGGTGGGAGATTATGTTTGTGTACCTGCAAAACTGGTTTGGGATGGGAAATCAGAAGATCCAGATTTGGTTAAATTTATTGCTTGGCAAATATCTGAAGGACACGAACGACCTGATATAGCAAGAGTAAGTATATCTCAAAAAAATAAACCACTTTTGGCAGAATTACTAAAGATTCTTCAGAATTTAGGTAAAATGTATGGTATTAAGATAAATCGTCCTGCTATTCGTCCCTATACTGATAGAAAAGATTGTTACCAACTTGTTATAAGCAGTGTAGAATATCGGAAATTTTTAGAAGAGAAAGGATATAAGTGGGGGAAGCGATCGCCTGACAAAACTATCCCACCATTTATTATGCAAGCTGACTTAGATAGCATTAGAATTTTTCTCAGCAACTATTTTGATGCGGAAGGTTCGGTCAGCAAAACTATGAGAAATATCGAAATTTCTACAGCATCATCCCAACTTATTCAACAATTATCTGTTCTACTCAGACGCTTTGGAATTTGGATGACAATATCTCCTAAAGAAAAACGAGCTACTAATGGTACTGGAATTTTTCGTACCTATTATATTGGAACATTTAGCGGTAACTCGGCACGCCGTTTTTTACAGGAAATAGGATTTAATGACTTAGGAAAACAAGAAAAACTTAAGTCAATTTGTGAAAAAATTGCTAACTCAAATGTTGAAGGAATTCCTGCTTCCGATATAGTCGCCGAATTAGTAGAGAAAACCAAACTACCAGTGGGACATTTAGGAATGCTTAATGAAGTCAGAAGTCAGAAGTCAGAAGTCAGAAGTTTTTCTAATAATGAGGATTTAAGCAAGGCTCCAAAAACATTTTCTCCTACTATCTTAGAAAAATTAATTAATAGTATGGAAAATATTATGAGTGGGGTGGTGGAACAGAAACTTTCTCAAGGAACGACTCAAACTTTAGAAGCTTATTCTTTATTAAACATTTTAGAACTAGAAATTCAGAAAACTCGCCTGCAAAAATTACTCAACCAAGAAGTCTATTATTGTCAGATAGAATCTATCGAAGATATCGAATATGACGGATGGGTTTATGACTTTGAAGTAAGCAAATATCATAACTTTGTTGCCAATAATATTCTTTGTCACAACACAATTCAAACCATAGCATTTTTGCTTCATCAACAAGAAAAAGAAGCACTCGAAGCACCCACATTATTAGTTTGCCCTACCTCCGTATTAGGTAACTGGGAAAGAGAAGTAAAAAAATTCGGACCCAGTTTAAAAGTAATAGTACATCACGGGGATAAACGTGCCAAAGGTAAAGAATTTGCCAAAGCAGTAAAAGACAAACATTTAGTAATAACAAGTTACGCTTTATTGCATCGAGATGAGAAAACATTACAGACAATAAAATGGCAGTCAATAATAGTTGATGAAGCACAAAATATCAAAAACCCAGAGGCAAAACAATCTCAGGCAGTCAGAAAATTAGACGCATCTTTTAGAATTGCCTTGACAGGAACTCCCGTAGAAAATCGCCTTTCGGAATTATGGTCAATTTTAGATTTTTTGAATCCTGGATATTTAGGGAAAAAGCAATTTTTCCAGCGTCGGTTTGCCATTCCAATCGAAAAATATGGCGATACAAATTCATTGCAAACTTTACGCTCTCTCGTTCAACCATTTATTCTCCGTCGCCTCAAAACTGACAAAAATATTATTCAAGATTTACCAGAAAAACAAGAAAATACTATTTTTTGCCCTTTAGCAAATGAACAAGCAAAACTCTATCAAAGTATAGTGGAAAATTCTTTAGAAGAAATTGAAGCTGCTGATGGTATTCAGCGAAAAGGGAAAATTTTAGCCTTATTGGTTAAATTGAAACAACTGTGTAATCATCCCGCACTTTTACAAATCAAAAAAGGCAGTAAGAAAAAAGTAGAAATCAACGAAAAAAACTCTGGAAAATTGCAACGTCTAGAAGCAATGCTAGAAGAAATAATTTCTGAAGGAGAACGAGCAATTATCTTTACCCAATTTGCTGAATGGGGAAAAGTTTTACAACCTTATTTAGAGAAAATTTTAGGTAGAGAAGTCTCATTTTTATATGGAGCTACCCGGAAAAATAAAAGAGAAGAAATGGTAGACCAATTCCAATTAGATCCTCAAGGTCCACCAATAATGATTCTATCATTAAAAGCTGGAGGTACAGGTTTAAATCTGACTCGCGCTAATCATGTTTTTCACTTTGATAGATGGTGGAATCCCGCAGTAGAAAATCAGGCTACGGATCGGGTATTTAGAATTGGTCAAACTAGGAATGTTCAGGTGCATAAATTTGTCTGTACCGGAACTTTAGAAGAGAAAATACACGATCTAATTGAAAGTAAAAAAGAATTAGCAGAGCAAGTAGTAGGTGCAGGTGAACAATGGCTAACTGAACTGGATACAGACCAATTGAGAAATTTATTAATACTTGACAGAAATAAAGTAATTGAAGAAGAGTAGGGTAGAGAATTTAGAGTTTATAATTTAGAATGTGCGAAGTTATCCAGGGTATAGCGGTTTTCACAAAGGTAGACTACAAAACTTATTCCTTCTTCCTTTAAACCAAAATCTCTATACTCTATATTAATGAAAACTGCTATATAATTACTATAAAAGGATAAAATATTAGAACCTGTTTAAGTAGCTGTGTAAAATAAATTTTCTAGTTGAGAGAAAAAACTTATACCATTTCTTCATGAAGTTGCACTTAATATACCAATCCTGAATAGGTTGTAATACCAATTCTCTATAAAGCTGCCCTTAATATAAGTTAATCATACCATTTCTCCATGAAGTTACACTTAATATACCAATCCTGAATAGGTTGTAACAATTCAAAAACTAGAAATAAATTCCGATATCTGTCTGCCATCAACCCAGTTTATAACTAATAACTGATAACTGAAATGACTAACTACAACAACTTACAAAGCGATAAAGAATGGTGGACTCAACAATGGATAGACTTGTTAAATTCTTATCGGTTTAAAAAACGATTAGAACGGGCAAGAAATTATGCCAGACAAGGCAATGTTCTGAGTATAGAATTTAAAGAACAAAAAATTATTGCCCAAGTTCAAGGAACAGCACCCGAACCATACAAACAATCTTTATGGTTAGATACTTTTAGTGAAGAAGACTGGGGTTATATCATTCAAACCATGTCGCAAAGAGCAATATTTACCGCCAAATTATTAGCCGGAGAAATGCCTCAAAATATAGAAGAAGTTTTTGCTGCTAATGGTTTAAGATTATTTCCTTTTACATTAGACGATATCCATGCTAAATGTGACTGTCCAGATAAAGCAAGAGTTTGTAAACATATTGCAGCAGTTTATTATTTATTAGGCGATCGCTTCAGTGACGACCCATTTCTATTATTTCAATTACGCGGTCGTACAAAAGAAAAAATCTTAGAAGAGCTACGTCAAAAACGTGGTCAAAGTGAAGATGAAAAAGTTACAGAAGCGGAAAAAATAAAATCTGAAAAAACACAAAGTAAAGAATTATCGACTAACCTATTACCTGTAACTTCAGCTACTCAAGAAACTCTCAAAATTGAGCAATTCTGGGAATATAATCAACAGTTAGATTCTTCCTTAGTAGTCATTACGCCATCTCCCAGTAATGAGACAGTTTTAGATGTCTTAGGTGATATTCCTTTAGGTACATCTGCTGATATTGTTATGAATTATTTTCAGAAAATTTATCAGAATGTTAGTCAGCAGGCAGTGATAACAGCATTAAACCAAGGACAAGATGAGTATGATAGCTAAAGTCAAAAGTTAAAAGCTATAAAATTTACAATTTTTCTTAGTTTTTCCCTTTTCCTTAAACTTCCGAGCCTATAAAACCTTAATTTTGAATTTTTACTTTTAACTTCTATGAAACAGTATTACCTACAGTATTCGTAATATTATTTTTACACAATGGATACAATTTGGATAATATTGGCTACAAATTCCTTTTGCCTATTCCCAATAACTAAAATTTTGTAAGATTATTTAGAGAAAATACTTTTTACTTTTGACTTCCGTAAAATGCTCAACTAACTTCCCTACTTTCTTTGTTTCCTTCCCTACTTTCCGCAGCTCAATCCTAAAACTCTCATTTATTTTCACCTGTTAAATTACGGAATTTATAGTTAAGATATATTTAATAATTCTCTCCTAATTATCTTTGCCAATAAAATCTATTTGACCTAATTTTAATTATTTTAGAAAGCTTGATGATTTGTATAAGTTAATAGCAATTAAAAAAAAGAGGTATATGTTATAATTAAGATTAGCTAGCTAAAAATACTAATAGCTATATAACTTTAATTTATACGGTAGTGATTTTTTACCATGTTTATACGAAACTTTTTAGGACTTTCCTTAGTAAGTCTTTTAGTTTCAGCTCCTCCAGTTAATCACCCGCAACCTAAATTGACAACTCATATGGAATCAGAGCCATCACAATTGCTGGCAATAAATTTTCCTGAATCAGATTCAAAAGGTGCGCCATCTAGAAC
The DNA here is from genome assembly GCF_050015975.1 of Dapis purpurea BLCC-M126. Taxonomy (NCBI): domain Bacteria; kingdom Bacillati; phylum Cyanobacteriota; class Cyanophyceae; order Oscillatoriales; family Microcoleaceae; genus Dapis; species Dapis purpurea. The sequence goes on from NZ_JBNHER010000163.1 coordinate 42,146, forward strand.
TAGAGGAGCTGGGTCTCGTGGTCCATGTAATCCAATAATAAAAGAAAAATCAGGAGTCAATCTAACTGCTGTAATGCCAGAAAATAATATAGGTACAACAGTTAGTCCTAACCCAACTGTCTATCTATATGTTCCAAAAAGCAGTAAACAAAAGGCAGAATTTGCTCTGTATGATTGGACAAATAGAGTCAGAGAACCAATGTATATAACCAATATATCTCTGCCCAAGTCTGGTGGAATTGTCAAAGTAAATTTGCCAAAAACAGTTGAATTACAACCTAATAATACTTATGTTTGGCATTTTGGTATAATTTGCGATTCAGACCAGCGTAGTTTAGATTATTATATTAACGGATGGTTACAACGTACCTCTCTAACTCCACAAGTAGAAGCTAAATTGAAACAACTGGAGGAAAAACCATTAGAACAAGCTAAACTCTACGCTGAATCATCTGTGTGGAGTGAAACTATCACAACTTTAGAAAAATCTCGTGCAGCTTATCCTAATGCCTGGAAAGAATTGTTAGAGTCAGTAGGACTAGGAAAAATTTCCGATAGTCAAATCTTTGATTTTTCTCAAGAAATACAATCCGATCAAAGATAATGAATATTGTTCAATTATCTTGAAAATATACAGGAAAAAATAACTGGATCAAGTTAGCTGGCCAATATAAACCGGTAGTTAGATAATGAATTGTGATGTTTTCATGCTGCTAATATCTAGTTAATATCTACAATGAAAATTTGAAAACTTTGCTACTCTTGGATACTATTTTCAGGATATTTAAGGTTAATGGATTTATTCAATATCTTTGGACAGGGAACAACCTCTTAAAAGTTTTGTATAGGGTTAATAACCTTGAGTACAATATGAATAAGCTTGGTTTTAGTTTTCTGTTATTTAAGTACAACCTTCAAACGTTTTCAAAATTTATGTAGATATGTTTAACTTTGTCCAATTATTTAGCTTCAGTAGTTAACCCTGAGTGAAATCTCGTTATGATTTTCTAAGAGCAAAAGTCAAATTATTCATCTGGCAGTGGCGCGGGGTGTGGATAACTACTCCCTGCATAACTGCCTTTGTTATTCTACTACGCCTCACAGGAATATTACAGTTATGGGAGTGGAGTACATACGATTTTTATATCCGAAACAGACCTTTACCTACACAGGATCGGCGTATTGCGATAATTGGCATTGATGAAGCAGACATCCACAGAATAGGTCAACCCATTCTTCCCGATGCTACATACGCCAAGCTACTAGAAAAACTCAAAGCCATGGAACCCAGAGCTATTGGTTTAGATATTTACCGAGATTTACCAGTACCACCTGGTCATCCAGAATTAGTCAGAGTCTTTCAAAACACTCCCAATTTAGTTGGTATCCAGAAAGTAGTAGGGGATAACAAACGAGAAGGAGTAGCACCACCACCAGCTTTAAAAGAAAAAGGACAGGTAGGGGCCAATGATATGGTTGTCGATGCAGATGGCCGAGTCAGAAGAGGTTTATTTTACTTAGATAATCAAGATGGGGAAACAATTCATAGTTTTGCCCTGCATTTAGCATTGCATTATTTAGAAAAGGAAAATATTCAAGCAGAGAGAGCAGAAGGAACTAATAACTGGCGTATAGGCAATCAAGTCTTTATTTCCTTTGAAAAAAATGATGGTGGCTATGTGAAAACTGATGCAGGTGGCTATCAGTTATTAATTAACTATCGAGGACCTAGTGGTTATTTTGAAATTGTTAGTCTCACAGATATTCTTGAAGACCAAGTACCTCGAGACTGGGGACGCGATCGCATCATTCTCATTGGAAAGGTAGGAGAAAGTTTTAACGATCTATTTTATACGCCATATAGTAGTAGTTGGTTAAATTTGCCAAAACCAATGACGGGAGTAGAGGTTCAAGCAAATTTTATTAGTCAAATTATTAGTTCTGCCTTAAATGAACGTTCCTTAATTAGAACTTGGTCTGAACCCCAGGAATGGTTATGGATTTTTATGTGGTCTGGAGTTGGAGCTACAGTTGCATGGCACTGGCGAAATCAAACAAAACAATTTTTATCATTAGCTTTATTTAAACACCTAGCTCTAGAAATCTTTATTTTATTTGGTAGCACTTATATTGGTTTAATTTGTGGTTGGTGGGTTCCTGTTGTACCACCTATATTAGCAGTAGTAGGTGCTTTCTTTGTCATTACAGGTTATGTTGCTGGTACTGCAAGTGGGATTAGAAAAACTTTTGGCCGTTATCTTTCCAAGGAAATAGTCAGTAATTTATTGGAAAGTAAAGAAGGTTTAAAAATAGGCGGTAAAAGACAAACTATTACTGTATTAGCTTCTGATTTAAGAGGATTCACAGCTCTTTCCGAGCAACTATCTTCAGAAGATGTAGTAGAAATTATTAATATTTATTTGCAAGATATATTAAAAATAATCACAGACTATGGCGGTACTATCGACAAGTTGCTTGGTGATGGAATAATGGTTCTTTTTGGTGCTCCAATAATTAGGGAAGATGATGCGGAAAGAGCAGTTGCTTGTGCTTTAGCAATGCAGTTAGAAATGGAGTCTATTAATAAGAAAATTAAAGTATTAGGATTACCAGCTTTAGAGATGGGTATTGGTATTAATACAGGAGATGCTGTAGTCGGAAATATTGGCTCTGAAGAACACACAGAATATACAGCTATTGGCTGGGAAGTTAACTTAGCTTTTAGAATAGAAACTTATGCCATCGGGAATCAAATCTTGATTTCTCAATCTACTAAAGAAGCTATCAGTATTTCAAAATTAAGAATAGATAGTATCAATGAAATTAAGCCTAAAGGGATGAGTCATCCAATCAATATTTATGAAGTAGGAGGTATTGGTGATAAATATAATCTGTTTTTACCAAGAGAAGAGGAAATATTATTACTCTTAGAAAAACCAATTCCCATCTTTTATTTGATTGTAGAAGGTAAACAGATTAGTAATACTGTGTTTAAAGGAAATTTAATTAGGCTTTCTCAGAGAGGTGCAGAGATAGAGATGAATAAATTGGCTTTAACAGATTCAGTACCATTACCTTACAGTAATATTCAACTTAATTTATTGAAGCCTGACAATAAATCATTTATGAGCGAACATATTTATGGAAAAATATTAAAAGTAGAAGAAGCATCAAAGACTTTTTATATTCGTTTTACTTTCAAGCCTCAGTCTGTTATTCAACAACTTGATAGTTTATATCAGTCTTCCTTAAAAAAGTAAATTAAGGATAGCTATTAGAGACAGTATAGGTGTCCTAGAGCTGAATAGCTATCTTTGCCAGAAAATTTGGGTAGATGATATGAAATATCAATGTTATTCTATATAGTATTTTTGCAGTTCGTACTAAAGTTATTAGATAAGTGGCACTACTACTTTTATTACTTATCTAATTAGTTTATATAGCGATATATCGCTATCTATAATGCTATAGGTTACCATTTTCATCAATTCCTTCGCCAACAATGTATTATTTGTTTCCACAATGACCTAAACCAATGTCCAGCAGCTACTAAGTCTAGCTCCTCGTCAGTTAGTTCCTGAAATATTAGCTGGTCTTCAGAAGTATTTTTTTTCCATCTATGGTCTTGCATCAGTTTTTGTTGTTTATTTTGTGTATTCATTATTAACTTTCTAATCCTCCATAAAATTTGCACTAATTATCACTTTGTAACTGTTTGATATTTACTTTTTTTTTATTTCAAACTTTTGGCAAGAGCCGAGGCATAAACGTTAGTTAATAGGGAAGAAAGAATCTAGCCAACCGCATTTTTTAGATTCAGAATCCCATCAAAGTTTTGGCCAAAGGATAAGGTGTACTTAGAAAAAACTTGAATTTAGGATGTTAATGAACAGATTGTCCATAAACTGTAAGAAAAATTTAGTATCTCTTAGTATCTCTCTAAAAACAATAAACTATACTTCGGTATTTGTCTAGTTAAATTCTAATATTTTAAATCTTTAACTAGCTAAAAGGCTATTTATAGTTAGATCAGACTAATTGTAACATTAATTTTACATTTTAATATATCCGTAAAAATTGTGTTATTTTTTACACAACAATTGCATATTATCGCTTAATAAACCAATATCAAAGCATTCGGTTGAGGGAAGGTTCTCAATAGATTTGCAGTTACAACTAAATACTTGAAGAAGTTAGGTTGATCAGGACAAACTTTAACGAAGTCAGAAGTTAAATTCGCAGCATGGACTAAATTTCAGAGGAGAGAGAATGTTCGCGCTAGCAATTTAGTGAGAAAAAAGTCTTTGTTTGTAGTTTTACTGCTTAAATATTGATTCCAGGGCTAAAGCCCAACTACAAGCCTAATTATTAAGTGTTTGATCCAAGATGATGTTAGTCAAGTAAAATTTATTCTATATTTGATGGTCAGGTTAAGTAGATAGGCACAATTATTTTGATAGCCAACCTGAAGAAGCAGGTTTGAGCAGGACAAACCATCAATATTTATTTGATAGAAACAAATAAACTTGACTTCTCTCTATTCAGCAACCCTTAAGTAAGTAGGTAGGCACAAAATTATGTAAAACAATATAAATTAGCAAAACTTTTGATATTTTTTCCTTCCACTCCATTCCAGCCATTTCCGACATAGTGAAATTTCAACCCCTTTTGATATTCAATTTGAAGAAGTTGGGTTGAGGAGGATTAACCATAAATATTTGAATTTGATGGAAACAAATAAACCTGATTTATTTCTATTCAACAAGCTCTACTTAATTAATTCATAATGAAATCTAATTCATTCTTATCTGTAATATTCCTAACATTTTTCCTCTGTAATTTGTTCACTTATGACAATCGGAAAAACTACGCAAATGCCCAGATAGTTCCTGACAAAACTCTAGGCCAAGAAGGTTCTGTTATTAAATCAATTGATGAACTTAAAGATCAAATTGAAGGGGGTGCTATTCGTGGCTCAAATTTATTCCATAGTTTTCAGGAATTTAATGTCGGAGAAGGTAGAAGTGTTTATTTTATCAACCCTAACGGAGTAGAAAATATCTTGACAAGAATTACAGGTAATAATCCCAGTAATATTTTAGGTAGATTAGGAGTAGATGGCGCAGCAAATTTATTTTTGGTGAATCCCCAGGGAATTTTCTTTGGACCTAATGCTAGTTTAGATATTCGGGGGTCATTTATCGCCACAACTGCTGATGAAATTCGACTGGGAGACAATGGACTATTTAGTGCTACAGCGCCTCAGACAAGTAGTTTATTATCAGTAGCACCCTCAGCCCTATTCTCAAATCAACTGGAGACTCAAGTTAGGGGAACAATTACTAATCAATCAACACAACAAGGAGTAGGCTTGGAATTACTGAGGGGTCAAACCCTCGCATTGGTAGGAGGAGATGTAGTTATAGATGGGGGTCTAATCACAGTACCAGAAGGCAGGGTAGAGTTAGGGAGTATAGGAAATAACTCTATTGTTAGGTTGAATTCCATAGATAAAGGCTATGATTTAGATTATTCAGAGGTTGAGAATTTTCAGGATGTCAATATCAACTTTGCCTTCATTAATACTCAAGGGGCGGAGGGTGGTGGTGATATCTCAATTCATGGTAGAAATATTGGTATCACAGAGGGTTCTGAAATTACGGGAAGTACAAATGGAGCGCAACGAGGAGGTAATATAGAAGTTATCGGTTCGGAGGTAGTAGAACTGGTTAATAGTGCAATTTTTAGTGATGTAAACCCAGGGGCGACAGGAAATGGAGGTAATATAGAAGTTATCGGTTCGGAGGTAGTAGAACTGGTTAATAGTGCAATTTTTAGTAATGTAAACTTAGGGGCGACAGGAAATGGAGGTAATATTGATATTCAAACTCAAGGTTTGATTTTTAGGGACTTTTCAGTTATTGCTGCAGAAACTTTTGGTGAGGGTGACGCGGGAAATTTAACAGTAACAGCAATTGAGATTGAAGCTAGAGATAATCAAGTAGATCAAGAAGGTCGCATATTCAGAAATTTTATATCTAGTGGTGTTCAAGGGCAGGGTACTGGAGAAGGAGGAACTTTAGCTATTGAGACTCAACGGCTCAGTTTACAAGATGGATCTCAAATATCTACATCTACTCTTGGGGAAGGCAAAGCGGGAAACTTGATTGTAAAAGCAGAAGAAATTAAACTTATTGGTATTAGTGAAGATGGGTTTAATAGTGGTTTGTTTGCTACTGTCCAAGATGGAGCTACTGGCGAAGGAGGGAACCTCTCTATTGAAACTCAACATTTGAGTATACAGAATGGAGGCTTCGTAGGTGTTTTAACCCGTGGTGCAGGCAATGCTGGAGAACTGAATATTAAGGCCAAAGAAATTGAATTGATTGGTGATTCTGGTGATGGTATTTTCCCTAGCAATATCTCCGCTAGTGTAGTAAGACCATTTGAAGGTAGAGCTACTGGTAATGGTGGAGACATATTCATTGAAACTGATAGTTTAATAATTCAGGATGGGGCGACAATTGATGCTGTCACTGAGGGAGATGGGCAAGCTGGACAAATTTCGATTCAAGCCAATGATAATATTACTATCTCTGGCTTTAGTTCGATCTCAGGTTTTTCTAGTGCCATTACTGCTACTACAGAATTAGGTGCAACTGGAAATGGAGGTAATATAGAAATTACTACTCCTATCCTGAATATTGATAATGGTGCAGTAATTACTGCTAGAAGTACCAGTGATTTTGATGGAGGTAATATTACTCTGAATGTTAATACCTTAAATCTAACAACAGGTGGCCAAGTTTTGACTTCTAGTTCCAGCAGTGGTAATGCAGGTACAATAGAGGTAAATGCCAGCGATCGGGTCTTTATCTCCGGCATTGACTCCAACTTTAACAATAGACAAGAAATAGTAGGAGGAGAATTAGATACTGATAGTCCTGAAAGTGCGATCGCATCTCGTGCTAGAGATAATAGTGATGCGGGTTCAGTTATGCTCAACTCTCCTCTTCTCAAACTAGAAGACCAGGGAATAGTTACTGTTAGTAGTTTTGGTGAAGGTGTAGCAGGTTCATTAGGTGTTAATGCCCCATCCATTGAAGTGAATAATGGTACTTTGAGTGCAGAAACTAATGCTGGAAATGAAGGTAATATTACGCTCAACTCCTCAAACATTAGTTTAGAAAATAACAGTCAAATTACGACCAGTGCTAGAGGAGATGCCACAGGAGGCAATATTGCCATTGATAATCAGTTTATTATCGCCAGAGACAATAGCCAAATTACTGCTAATGCTGTGGAAGGTCAAGGTGGTAACATTACCATTAGTGCAGAAGGTGTGTTTTTTGACAATTCTAGTCAAATTACTGCCAGTTCAGCATTAGGTATTGATGGCACAGTTGAAATCAACACTCAAGTAGACCCTACTCAAGGTGTTGTGGCATTATCTCCTGAGTTAATTGATGCAGCTTCTATTGTAGCACAAAATTTATGCTTACCAAGTCAAGGCAGAATACCAAATAGTAATTTTGTGGTTACAGGCCGGGGTGGTTTACCTCCAAACCCTAATCAAGCATTAACAGTGTTAAGGGGAGTTGTTGACTGGGAAACAGGGGATAAGAAAATTATATCGGGCAGCAAACAACCGACTGTAGTAGTCTACCAAAGGCAAGAAACTCAAAAGTTACCAGAAATTCGTCGAGCTACTGGTTGGGTAATGACTGAAGATAGTAATATTAAGCTGATATCTACTGCAAATAGAGTTAATTCAGCTAGTCTACAATTAATTCATCCTAGTTGTTATCTTTTTACTACTAATTACCACTAAAAGTAGTTATAGACATATTATAAAACTGATAACTGGTAACTGAAATTACATCTACTTCACCGACTTTTAAAACGGGTAGTTTACAATTAATTCATCCAGGTTGTTATCTATTTTTACCAACAATATTTGATAATTATTAATAATTGTTGGTTTATCACTTTAACTAACGATATTAATTAGATAACTATGAAACTAAAATCTCTGCTTACTTACATAAGTTTCACATCTGGAATATGCCTAATTTCAGCTACCTTATGTGAGCAAAATGCAGTCAATGGTCAAATAATACCAGACCAAACATTAGGAAAAGAAAGCACAACAATCAGAAGTATAGACCAACTGAAAAAACACATAGAAGGAGGGGCAATTAGAGGGTCAAACTTATTCCATAGTCTGCAAGAATTTAACGTTGGAGAAAATCAAAGCGTCTACTTCACCAACCCAACCGGAATCGAAAATATATTAACCAGAATCACAGGTAAAAATGCAAGTAATATCTTAGGAAAACTAGGAGTAGAAGGAGCAGCCAACCTATTTTTAATCAATCCCAACGGTATATTTTTCGGACCCAATTCCAGCCTAGACATTCGCGGTTCATTTATCGCCACAACAGCCGATGAAATCAGACTAGGAGAAAATGGAAGATTCAGTGCCACAAACTCCCAAAATAGTAATCTATTATCCGTAGCACCATCAGCCCTATTTTTCAATCAAATAGCAACGAGTACAGGAAACATTATCAACACTTCAACAGCAGGAGAAATAGGATTACAAGTCCCCAGAGGAGAAACCCTAGGATTAATAGGAAACAATGTGATAATTGACGGTGGAAAACTAACAACAGAACAAGGAAGAGTAGAAATAGGCAGTGTTGGAGAGCAGAGTGTAATTGAAATAGAAAACAGAGAAAATAATTATGTATTAAATTATTCACAAGTAGAAAACTTCAACAACATAGAAGTAAAAAATCAAGGAGTAGTAGAGGTAAGTGGAGAAGGAAGTGGAGAAATACAAATACAAGGAAAAAAGATAGAAATAAAAGAAAAATCAAGAATTGTAGCCAACACATTAGGAACTGAAGCAGGAGGGAGCATATCATTAAGGGCGAGTGAATCAATAGAAGTAAATGACAGTCTAGTAGATGCCGATGTAGGACAAGGTGCAACAGGGAAAGGAGCAAGTATCACAACGAATAGTCCAGGTTTAATACTCACAAGTGGGGGACAGATAAGTACAGCAACATTTGGAGCAGGAGAAAGTGGAGAACTAAAAGTAAACGCCCAAGAGATAGCAGTAATAGGAGCATCATCAGACGGTCAAAGTCTGAGTGGTTTATTTACAGATGTATTACCAGGAGCAACAGGCAGAGGTGGAGACCTCACAATCAACACTCAAAGCTTAAAACTATTCACTGGAGGACAACTAGGAGCCAACGTATTAGGAGAAGGCGTTGGAGGAAACTTAACAGTAAACGCCAAAGAAATAGAAGCAAGTGGGACAATACCAGTAAACTTAACAGATCCACAACAACAACTACAAGTGCAAGCCTTAAATGGTCAACTTCCCGCTGCAATTTTAGCCATAGTCATAACACAAGCAGAAGGAAATAGTGGGAAACTAACAATAAATAGCGATCGCATCCTCTTAGAAAATGGAGCGCAAATAGGAACAGGAACATTTGGGTCAGGTAACAGTGGAGAACTAGCAGTCAAAGCCAAAGAGATACGAGTAGTAGGAACTTCAGAAGATGGGTTATTGCCAACTAGCTTTTTTAGTTCAGTCTTATTTGGAGCAACAGGTGAAGGTGGAAATATCAATATTGAGACGCAAACTCTAACTCTAGAAGATGGGGGACAAGTAAGAGCGGGAACATCTGGAGTAGGAAACAGTGGGGATGTGAGTGTAATAGCCAGAGAAATTAACTTACAAGGTAGTTCTGGTAATGGTCGGTTTGCCAGTACGATTCAAGCATCAGTGGAAGATTTATCAGACCTAGTTCCTGGGGCATTGGGTAGTGGAGATGGAGGTAAAGTATTTATTGAAAGTGAACGGTTGAGTCTGGAAAATGGAGCCACAGTGAGTGCTAGCACATTTGGGGAAGGACAAGGTGGAAGTATTGAAATCAATGCTGCTGATGTTGAGGTTAATAACAGTTTTATTAGTGCTGACAGCAACAATAATAATAGTGTCGATAGAATTACGACTGGAAATGGAGGAAATTTAACAGTTAATACTCAAAACCTAAGCTTGAAAAATGGTGGCAGACTGTTAGCAGCTACGTCCACTGAAGGTCAAGGGGGAAATATTACTATCAATGCCACGGAAATAGAAGCAGTGGGTATTTCACCAGATGGTGTGTTTCCCAGTGGTATAGATACTCGAGTTCAATTTGGATCCACAGGAAACGGCGGCAACTTAACGATAAATACCCAACGTCTAATACAAAGGGAGGGAGCAGTAATTCAAGCAGGGGTTTTTAGTTCCGGTCAAGGAGGCAACATTACAGTCAATGCTAAAGAGATTGAATTATCTGGTAATAGTACAAGTACAAACTTATTTCCAGAAATATCACCTCTGATCCAAAGCGTGAGGGGCGAAGTTCCCAGTTCTTTATTGACAACTGTTTTACCTGGCGCAACAGGAAAAGGTGGTAACTTAACAGTCAATACCCAAAGTCTGACATTGCGAGATGGAGCATTAATTGGTACTGGAACATTCAGTTCAGGTGAAAGTGGAGATTTAACAATAAGAGCAACAGACATTAACTTAATAGGTACTAACCCTACCGATCAACTTCCTAGTAGTTTGTTTACTACAGTTTTGTCTGGGGCGACAGGGAATGGTGGCAACTTAACTATTGAAACTGACAGCCTTATCCTCAGAAACGGTGGCCAAATCAGAGCGGGTACATCTGGTAATGGTCAAAGTGGAGATTTGACGATACGAGCCAAAGATATTGAACTCACCGGTCGTGCTGACGATGGCATACTTCCTAGTAGTATACTTGCGAGTGTGGAAGACTTAAGAAACTTGTCTCTGGGACAAGGTAAAGGAGATGGAGGTAACGCATTCATTCAAACAGAAGGCTTAACAATTTTAGACGGAGCTGAAGTTAGTGTCATCACAGAAGGTGATGGTCAAGCAGGAAACCTCACCATTAATGCTACTGACAATATTACCCTCTCTGGAGTCAGTTCCATTACTGGTAACTCTAGCGCTATCACGGCTGGCAGCGAGTCAGGCGCAACACAACCAGGGGGAAATCTTAATATTACTACCCCCACTCTCAACCTCAGTAATGGTGCTGTTGTTACTGCCAGAAGTCGCAGTAATTCTGATGGTGGTAATATCATGTTAAATGTTAATAATCTCAACCTTACCAGTGGCGCTCAAATTCTCACCTCCAGTTTCAATGACGGTAATGCGGGAACTATTAGTATTAATTCTGATAGTGCTATTACTCTTTCTGGTAGCGATGTGAATTTTAATCAGCGGTTGGCTAACTTTGGAGAAGAAAACATTGATACTGATGGAGCAGAAACAGCCATTACTTCTCGTTCCCGTGGTAATGGTAATGCTGGCTCTGTTACAATTAATACACCGAATTTGAAAGTAGAAAACCAGAGTATTATTACTGTGGGTAGTTCTGGTAGTGGGGTAGCAGGTTCCCTTTTTATTAATGCTCCATCTCTTCAACTCAATAATGGAACTCTCAGTGCAGAAACTGCTGCTGGAGACCAAGGCAATATTACCATACAAGCTTCAGAAATTAACCTACAAAATCAGAGTCAAATTACTACAAATGCTACCAATTCAGCTACAGGTGGAGATATTAATATTGAAACTAAATTTTTAATTGGTTCAGACAAAAGCAATATTACTGCTAATGCTGTGGAAGGTCAGGGAGGTAATATTGCGATTACTGCAGAAGGAGTGTTTCTCGACAATAGTAGTCAAATTACTGCCACTTCAGCTTTAGGTATTGATGGTTCGGTAGAACTGAATACTCAGGTAGATCCGACTCAAGGGGTGGTGAAAGTATCTGCTACGTTCATAGGTGCTGAGTCATTAGTAGCACAAAATTTATGTGCAGCAACAAGTGAGGAAAAACAAGGAAGTTCTTTTGTGATTACAGGCAAAGGTGGCCTACCCCCAGACCCCACTCAACCATTAACAGTATTGAGGGGAACTGTGGGATGGGAAAGTAATAGACAAGAGAACACAAAAGTTGTGATGTCTGAGTCTCAACAACCAGTAGTCGTTTATCGTCGGCCAGAAATTCAGAATTTGCCAGAAATTCGTCAAGCAATGGGTTGGGCTATGACTGAATCTGGTAAAATAATACTTACGACTGCTACATCCAGTACTAATACGGGTGGTTTACAGTTAATTCATCCTAGTTGTTACGTATTTACACCATCAGTGTTGGAAACTTCTTCTGATGAATAATGTCATATCAGGGCTTACGTAGAAATTCGGTTTCTTGATGAAAGTTCCTGTATGAGAAGCTAATAATCAGGATCAAAAACCCCGTTTCGTGCTTGTAGCGCGTAAGTCCTACATATATGATTCAATAATTAAGATGAACTTAAAATATTTTCTGGAACGGATAAATATTACCTCTGTTATTATCCTAATTTTAGCTACCTTATGTGAGCAAAATGCAGTCAATGGTCAAATCATACCAGACCAAACATTAGGAAAAGAAAGCACAAGCATCAGAAGTATAGACCAACTGAAAAAACACATAGAAGGAGGGGCAATTAGAGGGTCAAACTTATTCCATAGTCTGCAAGAATTTAACGTTGGAGAAAATCAAAGCGTCTACTTCACCAACCCAACCGGAATCGAAAATATATTAACCAGAATCACAGGTAAAAATGCAAGTAATATCTTAGGAAAACTAGGAGTAGAAGGAGCAGCCAACCTATTTTTAATCAATCCCAACGGTATATTTTTCGGACCCAATTCCAGCCTAGACATTCGCGGTTCATTTATCGCCACAACAGCCGATGAAATCAGACTAGGAGAAAATGGAAGATTCAGTGCCACAAACTCCCAAAATAGTAATCTATTATCCGTAGCACCATCAGCCCTATTTTTCAATCAAATAGCAACGAGTACAGGAAACATTATCAACACTTCAACAGCAGGAGAAATAGGATTACAAGTCCCCAGAGGAGAAACCCTAGGATTAATAGGAAACAATGTGATAATTGACGGTGGAAAACTAACAACAGAACAAGGAAGAGTAGAAATAGGCAGTGTTGGAGAGCAGAGTGTAATTGAAATAGAAAACAGAGAAAATAATTATGTATTAAATTATTCACAAGTAGAAAACTTCAACAACATAGAAGTAAAAAATCAAGGAGTAGTAGAGGTAAGTGGAGAAGGAAGTGGAGAAATACAAATACAAGGAAAAAAGATAGAAATAAAAGAAAAATCAAGAATTGTAGCCAACACATTAGGAACTGAAGCAGGAGGGAGCATATCATTAAGGGCGAGTGAATCAATAGAAGTAAATGACAGTCTAGTAGATGCCGATGTAGGACAAGGTGCAACAGGGAAAGGAGCAAGTATCACAACGAATAGTCCAGGTTTAATACTCACAAGTGGGGGACAGATAAGTACAGCAACATTTGGAGCAGGAGAAAGTGGAGAACTAAAAGTAAATGCTGAAGAGATAGTAGCAATAGGAGTATCATCAGACGGAGAAAACCTAAGTGGTTTATTTACAGAGGTATTACCAGGAGCAACAGGCAGAGGTGGAGACCTCACAATCAACACTCAAAAGCTGCAACTATTTAATGGAGGGGAGCTAGGAGCGAACGTATTTGGAGAAGGAGTTGGAGGAAACTTAACAGTAAATGCCAAAGAAATAGAAGCAAGAGGCACAATACCAGTAGACTCACCCCTACCACAACAACAAGTACTACTGCAAGCGCTTAATGGACAATTTCCCAGTGGAATTTTAGCGATAGTGAAACCACAAGCAGAAGGAAATAGTGGAAAACTAACCATAAATAGCGATCGCATCCTGTTAGAAAATGGAGCCCAAATAGGAACAGGAACATTTGGTTCAGGGAATAGTGGAGAACTAGCAATTAAAGCCAAAGAGATAGAAGCAGTAGGAAACTCAGCAGATGGGTTATTGCCAACTAGCTTTTTTACCTCCGTCTTATTTGGAGCAACAGGTAAAGGTGGAAATATCAATATTGAGACACAAACTCTAACTCTAGAAGATGGGGGACAAGTAAGAGCGGGGACATCTGGAGTAGGAAACAGTGGAGATGTGAGTATAATAGCCAAAGAAATTAACTTACGAGGTCGTTCTGGCAATAGTCGGTTTGCCAGTACAATTCAAGCATCAGTGGAAGATTTATCAGACCTAGTTCCTGGAGCATTGGGTAGTGGAGATGGAGGTAAAGTATTGATAGAAACCGATCGCCTATCTATGGAAAACGGAGCCGAAGTTAGTGCTAGCACTTTTGGGGAAGGACAAGGTGGAAGTATTGAAATTAATGCTGTTGATGTTGAGGTTAATAACAGTTTTATTACTGTTGAGACCAATGGTACTAATGATAATAATACTATTGCTAGAATTACGACTGGAAATGGAGGAAATTTAACAGTTAATACTCAACGTCTCAATTTGAAAAATGGAGGCTTAATCTTAGCATCTACATCTAGTGCAGGTCAAGGAGGAAATATTACAGTCAATGCTACAGAAATAGAAGCAGTGGGTATTGCATCAGATAGTGTATTTCCCAGTGGTATCAGCACTCAAGTCACATCAGGCTCCACAGGAAACGGTGGAAACTTAACCATAAATACCCAACGTCTAATACAAAGGGATGGAGCAACAATTCAAGCGGCAGTTTTCAGCTCTGGCGAAGGAGGTAACATTACAGTCAATGCTACAGAGATTGAATTATCTGGTAATGGTACAAGTGAGAATGTATTTCCTGAAGTATCACCCCTGGTTCAAAGCATAAACGGTGAAATTCCCACTGGTTTGTTAACAACTATTTTGCCTGGTGCCACAGGAAATGCTGGAAACTTGACAGTCAATACCCAAAGTCTACAAATTAAAGATGGAGCAATATTAGGTACAGGAACATTTGGTGCTGGTCAGAGTGGAAATTTAACAGTAAGAGCAAGAGAAATTGAAATGAGTGGCTTCACTCCTAATAATCAAGTTCCTAGTAGTTTGTTTACTTCAGTTTTCTTGGGAGCGGCAGGGAATGGTGGCAACTTAACCATTGAAACTGACCGTCTTACCCTCAGAAACGGCGCCCAAGTCAGAGCGGGTACAGCGGGTAATGGTCAAAGTGGAGATTTGACTATACGAGCCAAAGATATTGAACTCACTGGTCGTACTGAGAATGGTATATTTCCTAGTAGTATACTTGCTAGTGTAGAAGATTTCACACAATTCTCTTTAGGTCAAGGTAAAGGAGATGGGGGGAACGCATTTATTCAAACAGAACGCTTAACAATTTTAGACGGAGCTGAAGTTAGTGTCATCACAGAAGGTGATGGTCAAGCAGGAAACCTCACCATTAATGCTACTGACAATATTACCCTCTCTGGAGTCAGTTCCATTACTGGTAACTCTAGCGCTATCACGGCTGGCAGCGAGTCAGGCGCAACACAACCAGGGGGAAATCTTAATATTACTACCCCCACTCTCAACCTCAGTAATGGTGCTGTTGTTACTGCCAGAAGTCGCAGTAATTCTGATGGTGGTAATATCATGTTAAATGTTAATAATCTCAACCTTACCAGTGGCGCTCAAATTCTCACCTCCAGTTTCAATGACGGTAATGCGGGAACTATTAACATTAATGCCGATACTGCTATTACTCTTTCTGAACGTGACGTGAATTTTGACGATCGAGTGGCTAACTTTCAACTACAAAACATTGACACTGATGGGGCAGAAACTGCCATTACATCTCGTTCTCGTGGTAATGGTAACGCTGGCTCTGTCACTATCAATACACCCACTTTAAGAGTAGAAGACACGGCCACAATCGCTGTAAGCAGTTCAGGCAGTGGGGTTGCAGGTTCCCTTTTTATTAATGCTCCATCTATTCAACTCAACAATGGTACTCTCAGCGCTGAAACTGTTGCTGGAGAGCAGGGTAACATTACTATACAAGCTTCAGAAATTAACCTACAAAATCAGAGTCAAATTACGACAAATGCTACTAATACAGCTATAGGTGGAGATATTAATATTGAGACTAAATTTTTAATTGGTTCAGACAACAGCAATATTAGTGCTAATGCTGTGGAAGGTCAAGGTGGTAATATTTCAATTGCTACACAAGGAGTGTTTCTGGACAATAGTAGTCAAATTACTGCGACCTCAGCTATAGGTATTGATGGTTCGGTAGAACTGAATACTCAGGTGGACCCGACTCAAGGGATGGTAAGATTATCTGCCAATGTGATAGATACTGAGTCATTAGTGGCACAAAATTTATGTGCAGCAACAAGTGAGTCAAAACAAGAAAGTTCTTTTGTGATTACAGGCAAAGGTGGCCTACCCCCAGACCCCACTAAACCATTGACAGTATTGAGGGGAACTGTGGAATGGGAAGCAAATACAGAAACTAAAACTAACAACGGAGTTGTAATTTCTCAGAAAAAACAACCTGTGGTGGTTTATCGTCGGCCAGAAACTCAGAATTTGCCAGAAATTCGTCAAGCGATGGGTTGGGCAATAACGGAACAGAGTCAAGTTATTCTGACTACTACTTTATTAAATTCTCACACAAGTGGTGTAAAATTAATTCATCCTAGTTGTTATCTTTTTTCACCTCTGGGAGTTAAAACTTCTAAAAAATAATAATTTTCTTTTTTTTCAATCACTAACATGAATTCAAAGTCTTTGTTAAAATGGATAAATAAGACCTCTAATGTTATTGTGATTTTGATGATTTTATTAGGTCAAAGATTTGTCAATTTTCAAATAGTTCCAGATCAGATAATGCTTCCTAGTCATTGACCATTGCTAATAGTCTTTTAGCAAGTAATGCAGCGGTAATATTTCGATTGCCGCAGAAGGAGTGTTTCTCGACAATAGTAGTCAAATTACTGCGACTTCAGCTTTGGGTATTGATGGTTCCGTAGAACTGAATACTCAGGTAGACCCGACTCAAGGGTTAGTAAGATTATCTGCTAGTGTGATAAATACTGAATCATTAGTGGCACAAAATTTATGTGCACCAACAACTGAGTTAAAACAGGGAAGTTCTTTTGTGATTACAGGCAAAGGTGGCCTCCCCCCCCAATCCGACTCAACCATTGACAGTATTGAGGGGAACTTTGGGGTGGGAAAGTAAGACACAAGAGGACACAAAATTTGTCGTGTCTGAGTCTCAACAACCAGTAGTGGTTTATCGTCGATCAAAAACTCAGAATTTGCCACAAATTACTCAGGCAATGGGTTGGGTTATGACTGAATCTGGTAAAGTAACCCTGACATCTAATCCAAATAGAGTTAATTCAGCTAGCCCACAATTAATTCATCCTAGTTGTTATCTTTTTACTAGAAAAAGTAGTTAGGGACATATCCATAATACGAATATGTCATTATTTTCTAGATTTGACTTAGAGAATAGGTAAAAAATAAGTATGACTATATGAATAAAAGAGCCAAATGAGGAGTAAGGTATTCTATACTTCTATAAAATTCTTGGGTATTAATACTAAGCCATGAAAAGAGATAATAAACCAAATTTTATGACTTTGATGACCAAATTTTATTTTTGGCTCAGACAAGACCTAAATATCGAAAAAAAGTTATGATTGTCTGGATAATAATTCTCATTTTTTTCTCCTATTTTTCTACTAAACCTGCTATTGCTCAAATAACTCCTAGACCAGTTAACCCTAGTCCTCAACCTTTACCACAAGTAAAACCATTACCACCACCAGATGATTTACTCCAACCACAACCAGTTCCATCTGTTTCTCCCCAATCTCCTCCCCTGCAAATTCCTGGGAAGATTACTGTCACCCAATTTGCTGTTGTTGGTAGTACAGTTTTTAGTTCAACAGAATTAGCAGAAGTTCTGAAACCTTTTACAGGTAGACCTATTTCTTTTGCAGAATTACTTAAAGCACAAACAACAGTAACTCAGCTATATTTTGACCAGGGATATGTCACTTCTGGAGCTTTTATTCCACCACAAACTTTGCAGGATGGTACTGTTATAATAGAAGTTATTGAAGGACAAGTTGAAGAAATTGAAATTTCCGGCCTAAAACGACTTAATTCTAGTTATATTCGCAGTCGTATTGAATCTGGTATTCAAACACCTCTAAATCAAAATCAGTTATTTCAATATTTACAATTATTACAACTCAACCCTTTAATTGAAAGATTATCTGCTAATTTAACGGCAGGAACTCGTCCTGGTTTGAGTAGGTTAGAGGTAGAAGTAGAAGAAGCACCTGCTTTTTTTGCTCAACTTTCTGCCGATAATTTACGTTCTCCTAGTGTTGGTACTGTTCGTCTTCAAAGTCAAATTTCTCATAATAATTTGACTGGCTTTGGCGATCGCTTTAATGTTACTTACTATCGTACAGAAGGTAGTGATACTCTTGATGACTTGAGTTATACTATCCCAATTAATTCTAAAAATGGTACTATTAGTTTACGTCATCGTCGTACCAGTAGTGAAATTATTGAAGAGCCTTTTAATGAACTAGATATTGATACAAATTCTCAGACTTATGAGATGAGTTTTCGCCAACCTATTTATCAAACTCCTAGTACAGAAATTGCTCTAGGTTTTACAGGTTCTGTAGAAGAATCAAAAACTACTCTTTTAGATGAACCTTTTCCAGGTTCTATTGGTGCAGAAGATGATGGGGAAATTAATATTTCTTCGCTGCGTTTTTTTCAGGAATATGCTTTTAGAAGTACCAAAGATGTATTTGTAGCCCGGTCAGAATTTTCTCTAGGGATAAATGCTTTTGGTGCGACTGTCAATAATCAAGCTCCGGATGGAAGATATTTTTCATGGCGAGGGCAAGCACAATATTTACGTTTATTAGCACCAGAAACAGTATTTTTAATTAGGTCAGATATTCAGTTAGCTCCCAGAAGTTTGTTTCCTCAAGAACAGTTTAGTTTAGGCGGAGGATTAAGTGTCAGGGGATATCGTCAGGATGCTTTACTCGCTGATAATGGTATGTTTATTTCTAGTGAATTTCGGTTTCCTATTCTGCGAGCAAGAAAGTGGGATGCTATTTTACAATTAACTCCTTTTGTTGATTTTGGTACTGTTTGGAATAGTAATGAATTAGAATTAATTGAGGATACTTTATCTTCTGTGGGTGTGGGTTTAAGATTTCAAGTTGGAACTCGTTTTTCGGCTCAATTAGATTGGGGAATTCCTTTTGTTGATATAGATACTAATGGAGATTCTTGGCAGGAAGAAGGTGTATATTTTTATCTTAGATATAGAGCTTTTTAAAGTAATAAGTAAGAAGGAAGAAGTAATAAGGAAGAAGGAAGAAGTAAGAAGGAGCAAATTTTGAAAAAAAAGGGTAATTAAAACTATCTCTAATTATTTATTAGTAATAAAGCTGACCGCTAAATGCTTAAAATAGCATGATATAATAATAAGTAATAATATTCAAATAGGTTAAAAATATGAGTTTTTTAAAATTAAATTTAGACACCGTTAAATTGAGTGATGAACAGTTCTACAAAATCTGTCAAAATAACCGTGAATTACAATTTGAACGTAATACTAAAGGAGAATTAATTATTATGTCCCCCGTTGGAGGTGAAAGTGGGAATAGAGAAGCTGACTTAATTATTGATTTGGGAAACTGGAATCGACAAACTGGTCTAGGCTATACATTCAGTTCTTCTACTATTTTTAAGTTGCCTAATGGTAGTGACCGATCTCCAGATGCAGCTTGGATTCACAAAGAACGATGGGAAGCTCTGACGATAGAACAAAGACGTAAATTTCCACCTATAAGACCAGATTTTGTCCTGGAATTAAGGTCAGCAACTGATAATTTAAAAATATTGCGTTCTAAAATGCAGGAATATATGGATGCAGGAGTGTTATTGGGATGGTTAATTAATCCCCAAGACCAGCAGGTGGAAATTTATCGCCGAGAGCAAGATGTAGAAGTGCGTAATCTTCCTACAGAGTTGTCAGGTGAAAATGTCTTGCTCGGATTTAATTTAAGTTTATCTCAATACGTTGAAATCTAGAGCAATAATAGAGTTTTATGCTGAATTTATTATGGGTTAAATATATGCTTAAAATCTGCCTTTTTTTTTCGGCCTTTTTGCTTCTACCTTCCACCTTGATTTTTGGAGTTCAAATCAAACAAGTTCAGGCTATTTCCCTAAAGAATAATCAAGTCAAAACCAGCCAAATAAATTGGGATCTACTAACTCAAGCATCGACCAGATCAGAGAGTAACTTAGAAGCAGAAGCACAACAACTTTTTCAAAAAAGAGATTTTTCTGGAAGTATACCTTTGTTAGAAGCAGCTATTAAAAATTATGCAGCTCAAGGTGATGATTATGGTCAGATAAGAGCGCTCAGAAATTTAGGTTTAGTTTATCTAAAACTAGGAAAATGGCAAAAATCAGAAGCCACACTTAATAATTGTTTAAATCTAATTCAACAAATATCAAACAATCAAAAAACAGCACAACTTACCGCTAGTGTTTTAGAAGTAAAAGGTCAGTTACTATTATCTCTTGGCAAAGCAGAAGCAGCTTTAGATACTTGGAAAGAAGCTAGTCAAACTTATGAAAAAATTGAAAATTATCTAGGATTGACTCGTAGTAATATAAATCAAGCTCAAGCTTTACAAGCATTGGGTTTATATTCTCAGGCATGGAAACAATTAGAAATAGCTAGACAAAATTTGCAAGACCAGCCAGATACTATAGTTAAAGCAAAAGCATTACAAAGTTTGGGTGATGTACTACGAGGAATAGGTCAGGTACAAGCATCTCAAAAAGTTTTAGAGTCTAGTTTGGCAATAGCAGAAAATTTACAAGCAACAGAAGAAATAGCCATAACTTTAATTAGTTTAGGCAATACAGCTATACTTTTAGAAAATCCTAAAGCAGCTAATTTATTCTATCAAGGAGCAATAGAGGAATTGCCTGTACCAGAAATTAAAATTCAAGCAATGCTCAATCAGTTAAACCTATTTGTACAACAAAAGGAATATTTTGCTGCTACAGAATCAGTAAAAAATATTGATGATTTACTGAATCAATTACCAAATTCTCAAGCTGCTATTTATGCCAGAATCAATCTCGCTCAGAGTTTGCTAGAATTACGAAAAATGGTATTGACAAATGGCAATAATAAACCATTATATTCGACAGTAAAAATTGCTGAATATTTGGTAAAAGCAGTTCAACAAGCAAAAAATTTAGGAGACACAAGAGCTGAATCTTATGCTTTAGGTAATTTAGGAAAATTGTATGAGCATAACCAACAATTCAATGAGGCAAAAGAGTTAACAGAAAAAGCGTTAAATTTAGCTCAAGCTATTAATGCTGCTGATATTATTTATCAGTGGCAATGGCAATTAGGTCGGATTTTAGTTGCTCAGGAAAATAAAGAAGAGGCTATATTAGCTTATTCTCAAGCAGTAGAAACTATTCAATCTCTGCGCAGTGATATAGTTGCTATAAGTTCAGAATTAAAGTTTGATTTTCGAGATAGTGTAGAACCAGTTTATCGTGAGTTAGTAGAGTTACTTTTAGAACCGTCTGAGTCTGGTAAAACAGATACTATTAGTCAAGAAAATTTGAGACAAGCACGAAAAATAATTGAAGCTTTACAGTTAGCTGAACTAGATAATTTTTTTCGGAATGCTTGTTTAGATGCTCAACCAGTAGAAATCGATCTAGTAGATAAAAATGCAGCTATTTTCTATACAATTATTTTGGGCGATCGCCTGGCGGTAATCTTAGCTATACCAGAACAACCTCTAGTTTATTACACAACAAATATATCAAAGTCAAAAATAAACTCAACTGTTCAAACTCTGCTGGATGCTCTAACAAACCCTCAAAAACGAATTTTTATCGAAAACTATTGGGAACCTGCTCAAAAAATATATAATTGGTTAATTAATCCTATTGAAAAACAATTAGAAGCTAATAAAATAAAAACCTTAGTATTTGTATCAGAAGGAAACTTGCGTAATGTTCCTTTAGCTAGTCTTTATGATGGTGAGAAATATTTAGCCCAGAAATATAATGTGGCGATCGCTCCTAGTCTAGAGTTAATAGATCCACAACCATTAGCACGAAAGGAACTGGAAATACTTAGCATGGGAATAACTGAAAGTCGTCAAGGTTTTCCACCACTGCCGAATGTGAGACAAGAATTAGAAGATATTCAAAATCAAACTTCCAGTGAGATTTTACTTAATGAGTCTTTTACAGAAAAAGAAGCTAATACTGAAGTCGCTAATACTACTTATCAAGTAATTCATATAGCAACCCACGGCGAATTTAGTTCTAATGCTGAAGATACTTTTATTTTGACTTGGGATGAGAAAATTAATGTTGAGGAATTACGAAATATGATTAGATCGGGTACTCAACAAACCAAACCAATAGAATTATTAGTATTGAGTGCTTGTCGTACAGCTAGCGGAGATAACCGAGCAACATTGGGTTTAGCAGGAATTGCTGTGAGAGCAGGTGCAAGAAGTACCATTGCTAGTCTGTGGTATGTGAGTGATGAAGCGACTGCTGCATTGATGAAAAATTTATATCAAGAGTTAACAAACCCAGAAATTACGAAAGCAGAAGCTTTGCGTCGAGCGCAACAACAACTTTTAAAAGATGCTCAAACAGGAAGAATAAATCCAGAATTTGAGCATCCCTATTTTTGGTCAACTTTTATTTTGGTAGGAAATTGGCTGTAAATAATGGATAATGGATAATGGATAATTGATAATGGATAATTGATAATTGATAATTGATAATTGATAATTGATAATTGATAATTGATAATGGATAATTGATAATTGATAATTATGAAAAATAATGTAGTTAAAGAAAAATCATTTGCATTTGCACTACGAATTGTTAAATTGTCACAGTATCTTAATCAAGATAAACAGGAGTATGTTTTATCAAAGCAGTTACTTCGTAGTGGTACGGCAATTGGAGCTTTGGTGCGTGAAGGTGAACACGCTGAAAGTCGTGCCGACTTTGTACATAAAATGGCTATTGCTCTGAAAGAAGCCAATGAAACTCTGTATTGGTTAGAGCTATTACATCAAGCAGATTACATTGATGTCAGAGGATTTAACTCAGTTAGTCAAGACTGTATAGAACTCTTAAAACTCCTGACGACTATTGTCAAATCAGCCAAATCAAACAACTAATAAACAATTGATAATTGATAATTGACAATTGGGCGTTGTACAGTCAGGAATAACAAATCCGAATATTTGATATTTTTCGATAATTCTTTCCTTAATATATGTACACTTGAAAATCTATTATCATTCTTTAATCTGCAACCCCAACAATTTGATAATGAAATAGTTTTTTAAATCTCTATAGCAATCCTATGATAATTAATAATGAAAACACTGACGCATAAAGGTTGAGCACATTTTTGTCGCTTAAAAAAGTGCAAGTTGTTAATAAAAAGTTAGGAGGAACGGTAGAAAAAGCACAGTAAAGATAAAGGAAAAATTATTCCTCCTACCTTCCCTCCATCACTAAGAGACTTTATTCAGCAACCCCTAATTATCAATTATCAATTATCAATTATCAATTATCCATTATCCATTATCCATTAATCTAATTCTCCTTCTAAGATAGTAGCGATCGCCACACTTGCATTATCTTGAAATTCTCGGACATTGACTCTATTTAGGAGGAAAATTGATAGTATCATTCCTATTCCTGCTAGTACAAAAACCAATCCATAAGAAAACATTGGTACATCAAATAAAAGCCGACCAAAATCCAAAGCAGCACCACCAATAACTGTAGAGAAGCCTCGTGCCATTGCTTGTGCTAATCCCCAAGCACCGATAAAAGTTCCCGCTGTTTCTGCTACGGTTAAATCTAACATTAAACTGAGAGAAGCAGTAGTAGTTAAACCAGCAGCTAAACCATACAAAAATAAAGCACTTTTAAATAAAGAAGGCTTGCCAGTAAAGCCAGACATAACTATCAAAATAAAACTAATTGTCGTTGCTATACATCCAACTTTTAAAGAATTTTTCTTGCCTAATCTGGGTACTACTAAAAACCCTGTTGTACCTAATCCAATTAAAGTTCCCATTCCTGAAACAGCATTTAATCTAGTAGTTTCAGAAATTGGCATAGAAAATATTTCGCCACCATAAGGTTCTAAAACTGCATCCTGCATAAATAAACTAATAATTAGTACAAATACAAATGTAAAAAATAAACCTGTTTGTCGATTAGCTGTTAAAATCTTTAAAGTTGTTGCCAGAGTAATTTTATCTTCCCGGTTAGCAATAGTTGAACGACTGCGATAACGAGAGTATTTTTGTTCAACTCCCACTGTACCAATAAAAGCCAAAATCAATACAATTGCCGGTACTATAATAAACAAACTATTAACAGATGCTTTAACAGTTTCTAATGGAGCTTCCACACCAACTTGTTTAAGTAAAATACTACTGGTAATCGCTCCAATAATAATTCCTACCATCAACATTGACCATACTATACCGACAACTTTAGAGCGATTATCTTCATCAGAAATATCTACTAATAAAGCAGCAAAAGGTGTTCCACTGGCACTTAAAGCCAAACCATAAATTATAAACATTAAACCTAACATACCAATCCAAAAATAAGTAGGATTAGTCCAACCATTAGTTGCTAAACTATCACCAACCTGCCACATAACTTGCACGGCAAAAAAAGCAGTTATTGTAAATAAAATTGCTCCTATCCACATATAACCAGTGCGGTGCTGACCAAATAAAGGTTTAGCATCAGACATTTGACCAAACCAAACTCTTGCTGGTGCCATAAATTGATATAATGACAAAGTTACTGCTACGATTGTGGCTGGTATTACTAATTCAGTAATCATTACTCGGTTTAACACTCCGAGAGTTAAAACTGACATTATTCCCAACCCCATTTGATAGAAACCTAATCTAAACATGGTGAATAAATTAAGTTTGGGCGGAATTTTTTGATTATCAATATTATCTGGTTTTCCGACTTGTAAATCTTCTATTGTCATAGCTATATTAATAGTAGTGAATTAACATCTATTTAGAAACTGTTTGTCAACTCATAAAAACCTCTCTCCTACAAAGAGAGAGGCTTAGAAATTAACCCCCATTCCCTTGTAGGGAAGGGGGGGAGGGGGGTTAGGTTTTTAGGATTAATCGGTTCCATGCAGTAGTTCTAAAACAGCTTCTTAGATAGAAATCTAACTGACAATTTTTTGTCTAGTTCTAGACATTATACACAAAACTTACCCACCCAAACAAGAAACTGGGTTTATCAATAAATTTCGTGATAAAAACAATAATCAGGGCAATAAACCCGGTTTCTGCGTAAGCCCTATACACACTAATTAGGAAATTTTCAACATGGCAACAACTACTTTAGGTAAAACAGGAATAACTGTTAATCCAATTTGTATTGGCACCTGGGCTTGGGGCGATACACTTTTTTGGAATTATGGCAGTAACTATGGTGCAAATGAAGTAGAAGCTGCTTTTAAAACTTCCTTGGAAGCTGGCATCAATTTCTTTGATACTGCTGAAGTTTATGGCAATGGTTTATCAGAAGAATTGCTAGGAAAATTTATGCAAGAAACTGAACAACCTGTGCAAATTGCTACTAAATATGGTCCTGTACCTTGGCGGTTTTTTCCAGAGTCGGTTGCTGATGCTGTAACTGCTAGTTTGAAAAGATTAATAGTGCCCAAAGTTACTCTTTATCAAGTACATTGGCCGTTCACATTTTTTATGAGTCAAGAAACTTTATTAAATGCTTTGGCAGATGAAGTTAAGCAGGGCAGAATTGAAGCAGTTGGTGTTAGTAATTATTCTGTGGAAGAGATGAGTCAAGCTCATGCAATTCTGGAAAAACGGGGAGTAATGTTAGCAACAAATCAAGTGAGATATTCTTTGCTGTCTCGTCAAATAGAAAGTAAAGGAATTTTGCAGAGAGCCAGGGAATTAGGAATTACAATTTTAGCTTATAGTCCTTTAGCTCAAGGATTATTAACTGGGAAATATACCGTCGAAAAGTCACCTATGGGCGCTCGTAAATTTGATTCTCGTTTTCAGAGGAGTGGTTTAGAAAAAATTGCACCTGTGATGTCTTTGTTAAAACAAATTGGAGAAAAATATGACAAAACTCCGGCACAAGTTGCTCTCAATTGGTTGGTGTTTCAAGATAGTGTAATTCCTATTGCTGGTTGTAAAAATTCTGAACAAGTTCGACAAAATGTAGGAGCAATAGGTTGGGAAATGACTCAAGAGGAATTTAATCAATTAGAGGAAATTACACGTCCTTGGTTAAATTGAAGATGGGAGTGGAAGCAATTCCTATAGCAGTTTGTAGGTAGATGACCTCAAGTCAAAACAACATCCCTACTGTTTTCTATTTCAAGAAAAACTGCTGTAAGCAGTCAGACTGGAGACGTACAGAAGTAATCCCTGACTAAGGCGCGAACATTTATAAATGTTCGCGCCCTATTTGCGTAGTGCTATATTTCTGGAAAGAATATCTAGGCTAAAATGCTGAACAACAGCCTCTATAGAACATTTGCTCTGTTGATTTTTTCGACCACTGAATAAAACTGAACTTTTTAGAACATTTGTCTGTTGATTTTTTCAACCACTGAATAAAACTGAATTTTCCTGAATAAAATACTACTACATTTGGCATATATCTAAGCCAAAATACTATCATACATTTGTCATATATCTACGCTAAAATACTGAGTAATCAATACTAAAAAAAAAATTAAATTAACATCTAAAAAATAGCTACTTTCCAGTTCTAGCCTAAATCATAGCCACATTAGCCTATAGTAAAAATTGCAATTACTCAGACAAATTTTCCCTCTAAAAAGTTCAGGAAAATTCAGGTGGAAAATTACTGAATAAAACTGAACTTTTCTGTATTGTTTTTTCCGAATATCTCTGCGATATTACTATCAACGAGGGAAAAGAGAACAACCTCTTCCCTATCAAGCAAACACAAAACTACTAATTTAAGGAGACAAAAAAATGGCACACGAACATATTGCTGAGTCATCTATTAAATATCATTCAAGTATCAGTTATTCCCAGTTTATTGCAGCTAAGGAAACCACTCCCTTCACTATACCAACATCTACAACAGGTTTTGCTAACTCTGATACTTGGGTTAATGGCTCAGATCTAAACAATTGGAGTAAGAGCCATAAAGGAGCTAAGCTCTTTAGGTCTAAAAAGACTTTCTATGAAACTATATATGGGCAGAGTAACGATAACGTAATTGTTGGTGCAGCACCATATGATGTAAGTTGGATGAGTAATACGGACTTTCGTGAGGGTATAGAGCATGGTGCAAGAAGGACATGGAGTTGGGATGGTGTGCTTGATGAAACTATATATGGCGGGAATGGAAATGATATAGTTTATGGTTTAAAAGGAGACGATGCGCTCTATGGTCAAAATCACGATGACGCACTCTATGGTGATGAGGGCGACGATTCATTGTATGGACAAGTAGGTAATGACTATCTCTATGGAGGGGAAGGTAACGATCTTTTAGAAGGAGGGGGAAACAACGATGCTCTTTTAGTCACCGCCTATGATGGAGATGAAAACCTTTTGAAGGGTGGAGCAGGTCAAGACTTATTTGTTATTAATGCTGATACCAGCAAACCCTTATATACTCCAGGGATAACGCAAGGAGCAGGAGAATTCTTTTACGATCAGGTATTAACCGATGCTACAGATTTAAGCGTTTCTTTGATTAAAACTCTCGGCAAGACTGCTCTAAAAACAATGCCACTTACTTCTCTTGCCCTTGAAGTTTTCAAAGAAACTTTGCCAGCCTTCAAGAAAATCTTTGATACCTACGTTTGGGAAGATAGTAACGGTAGTACACAAGAAATACCCTCTAGAGTAGCAGATGGTAACGGTGTAGTTATAGCTGACTTCGACCCCACCAGAGACATGGTGTTTATTCCCATAGGAAGCGATGGTAATATTAACACAAATCCAACTCCTAACAACTTTACATCAAGCAAGTACGGTTTAAACTTAGATGGGTATGAAATCAAAAATGCTAGTGGTGATATCCTAGCAACAATTGCCGGTGATGGATTTAGCAGTAATACATTTGGTAGTGGTAGCACAGTTAACAATGATGTGGCCAAGCAAACTTGGGATAACAGATTGACGGTTCTCAATGATGGTACAATACAAATAGGTACAGGGGGTAGTTATAACTCTACTCAAGCACCTGCTTCTTTGACAAATGAACTTGATAGCTCCGAAGACGGTGGTTATATCTTTTTAGGAGCTTATGGTTCCAAAGAACTATATGGAGATAACGGACAAGGAGGAGTAGATTATCTCTTTGGAACTCAAGTTTATGGTGACTTTCTGCACGGTTTTTCTCAGGATTCTAGTGGCCATGATTCAGATGATACTGATAACTTATTCGGATATGGTGGAAATGATTTCTTATATGGAAGCATAAAAAATGATAGATTATACGGAGGAAACGATTCTGATACTGCCGTTTATCAATATCTAGATCAGGGTATCAGAGCATTTTTAACTGATAACAGTGCGATTAATGGCAATAATCTAAAACACGTAACTAGTGTTACAGACAATGGAAGTATCTCTTATAGCAATGATTCATTAAGTCAACTCCATGCCCTCAATGCTTTTGGTCAAAATGAGGCACTAGGCGATGCTCTTTTAGGAGCAGTCAAAAAGTATGATGGTACTGATTCAGTATACAGTATTGAAAACATTGTCGGAACTGAATTTGCAGACTTTATTAAAGGGAACTCGCAAGATAACGACTTTATGGGTTTGGGCGGCAATGACACTATCTATGGTGAGAATGGTGCTGACACTATTCATGGTGGTGAGGATGATGACTTAATTTATGGTGGTGATGGCGACGATTCTCTGATTGGTGGACAGGACTACAACAGTGATGGAAACGACACTATCCATGGTGATAAGGGTAATGATTATATCCATGGTGGCGACCTCTTCGATTTACTACATGGAGGTAGCGGTAACGATTCTATGTATGGTGGGTCGGATCACGATACTATGTATGGTAATGATAACGAAGATTATATGCATGGTGGCTATGGTAACGACTCTCTCTTTGGTAATAATCACAACGATACTCTCAATGGTGGCCAAGGGGGCGCTGATTACCTTAATGGGGGTTGGTTGAACGATCTATTGATTGGTGGCAATGGAAACGATACTCTCGATGGTGGGAAAGACTCTGATACTATGACCGGTGGTACAGGCGCTGATACTTTTATCTTGTCTAATTCAACCGGAACAGATACGATCACTGACTTTGATAGCACTGAAGGAGACATAATTGATATTGAGACGTCTAAGTACGGTTTTAGTAGTGTCAGTGACCTCAGCTTTGATGCAACTACAGGTGAGTTAAAAGTTGCGGCAACTGGAACTACGATTGTAACTCTGGAAAATCCAGTTGACTTTACAAGTGATGACATCTATCTTGACGGTATTCAAAACACAGATCCTTTCCTAGAGGAGCAGAGCGTAGTCATAGGTGAGTACGGCACTATTGATGGGCTAGAAATTGGTTGGCAAACCATTGATTTAGATAACACTTACGTCAATCCTGTTGTTATTACCTCTGACCCCACCTACAATGGAACTGACGTGGCAGCCATTCGCCTTCGCAACGTCGATAGTGATTCCTTTGAAGCCCGTATCCTGGAGCCAGACTACTATACTGATAATTTCCACGGGGGTGAAACTATCTCCTACGTTGTAGTTGAAGCTGGGGAATGGGAACTTAATGATGGTACTCGCATCAACGCAGGTTTACATAATACTGATAACCTTGTTCAAGCTCAGAGTGACTTAGACACCGTTGACTTTACTGATAATGGTTTGAGTGACTTTAGTAGTACACCAACTGTCTTAACCCAAGTTCAGACCTTTGATGGTGATGATTGGGTTGTTACCAGAGTAGATGGGCAATCTCAGACAGGTTTCCAAGTGGGTATGCAGGAAGAGGAATCCCGCAATAGTGGTACCCATGCCACCGAAAGCATAGGGTGGTTAGCTATTGAAGATGGTGCAAGCTTTGATTCTAGTGGTGATCTCTTGCTCCAGGGCGGAACCACCGGCGCTCAGGTTGACGAAAATTTCACTACCATTAACTACTCTCAGAGTTTTGATGTAGCACCTACTCTGATTGCGAAAATGGCTTCCTTTGATGGTATAGATCCATCAGTTCTTCGGATTGACGATAACAGCCTCTCATCTACCACTGGTTTTGAGGCATTCGTTCAAGAAGACACCTCTTTAGATACTGAAACTGGCCATGCCTTAGAGTCAGTTTCTTACCTCGGATTTAATGGCTCTGAAGGTCTCCTTACAGGATTAGCTATTTAGTTGAGGTTTAGAGAACGGATAATAGATATATCGGTTTCTCTATGTTTAAGAATTGAGTTTGACTAATAGCAGTTTAAATTCTTAAAAAGTATTCCTGAAATTGACGGCAGATGAATCTAGGTTTGAAGATTCATCTGCTTTGTTTGTGATTATATGAAGTGGCCTAATAATTGAGGCGATCGCTATTGGCCACAAAGACTACACTGTCCAACTTTTGAACTTCTCTAGTTGCCTCTTCTTACAATAAAGGTAAACTCTGATTAGAGTAATAACCAGGAAATACCTGTCCTATTTGCGATCGCTCAAAACCAAGATGCTGTTCTAAAACACTGGAAATAACATTCCGAAAATCCGTCGTCACTGCTAAATCACGCCCTTGGAACAGTTCTGACTCATCTAAACCAGGCCATTCTCCATAAACCTGACCGCCACGCACGCCACCACCCAATACCCACATCACATTACCATGACCATGATCCGTGCCACCATTACCATTTTCTTTGACTGTGCGACCAAATTCTGACATTACTAAGATCGTGGTATCTGAGTAAAGAGGCCCCAACTCCTGAACTAGAGTCACTAAACCTTCTCCCAGAGGTTTTAATCTTCTTGCTAACCCACCTTGACTGTTGCCTTGACTAACATGAGTATCCCAACCACCGAGACCAAGAAATCCTAACTGAGTTCTGGAGTCACCAACCATTATTTGAGCTAAATTTTTAGCATCAGCAGCAAAACCTTTTGGTGGTGGTGCGCCTCCAGAAGCTTCTTCCATTTCTTTCTCCAGGTCAGCTAATAATAAGTCTCTTGCCTGACGACCTTCTTGATAAACTCTACTCAGTTCATCATTACCGCTATAAAGCTGATCGAATGCTCCATAGATTTTGGGGCGATCTATTGGCAGAGCGCGGGTTGACTTTCTACCTGTAGCGAGACTCGCGACTGGCATTTCACCCATGAGAATGCGGGGTGGTGTATCTCCTAAGTTTACAGCTTGAGTAGGTCTATCTTTGGGGAGATTTGCTAATAGGCGGTTCATCCATCCATCAGGTATTTTTTTATTACCTGGAATGCCTGTTTCCATATAATACTGGGCATCAAAATGAGAGCGAGTATTATTGTTTAAACCGCAGGCGTGAATAAAAGCTAAACTGCGATTTTGCCAGAGAGGCATTATACTTGCTAGAGCTGGATGTAAACCAAATTGACCATCTAAATTTATCGCTCCGTTTTGTTCTCCTGGGGCGGGAATTGCTATTTTTGGTCGTAGATCATAATAAACGTCTTCTTGATAGGGAATAACTACATTTAATCCATCGACTCCTCCTCGGAGAAAAACAACTATTAATCTTTGACGATTATTGGTTTGAGCTAATCCTTTTGCTACCCAACCATGACTGCCAACAGAAATAATTCCTGAAGCTGATAATAAGCTTGTTAATTGTAAAAAATCACGTCTTTTCATGTCGCCTCCTAAATCAGTTATCAGTTATCAGTTATCAGTTATTAGCACCTCCTATAAGTTACAGTTTGAATGGTAAAGTTATTGTAGTGGGGGCATGTTGCACACGATATGTGTACCTCACGAGCAATGGGAAAGGCTTTCATTAATGGATAATTAGAGCATTAGAGACCGGACATGATATAAGTCCGGTTAAATAGTTATAATTAAAGCTAGTAGTAGGGCTTTAGCCCCAAGTATAGATAGGGCTAAAGCCCTACTACAAACAATATACTTTTTTATCACTAATCATCCGAACATGATATTACGCAAAAAATGAAATTATATGCCATCTGTAGGGTTTAACGGCCGTTAAACCCTACTATATATGCTGGTTATGCGTAAGTCCTGAGAGAGTTAGATAGAAAATTAGAGATTTAAAAAACTCTTTCATTATCAATTATCCATTATCAATTATCCATTAATTTATTTTCCCATCATTTCTGGACTACCTAAAATTAAAGCTGCTTGTAAATTGTCTGGACTATTGCTCATTACGGCTTGAGTTTGGGCAGAAAAATTATTTCCTAAAGTTGCCCTAAGTTGCTGATGATTTATCGGTATTGGTTTTCCTTGGTTTAATTGACCACGAGATACAATTGTAGCAAGGCTAATTCGACGCATCATGGCATCAGGATTTAACCATGCTTCTTGAGTGTTTTTATAGCCATCAGGAGTCTTACAGCCATAAAGCTTCATTCCTAATTGGCCTAAAGTTAGTTTGATTTTGCCCCATCTAGGTTTGTCAGTATTGGTTGCTCTAGCAGCAGAAATAATATATTGATAAGGAGTTTTAAATTTGCTCCGATAATATTTTTGATTCCAGAATTCAGGACTCTTAAATAAAGTTTCTAACACATAACGAATGTCGCCATTAGTTTGTTGAAAACTTTTAGCTAGTTTATTAACTAAGCTACTTGGAGGTGTATCGGCAACAAAATATTGAGCTAATTTATAACTAATAAAACGGGCAGTAGATGGATGTTTTGCTAAAATATCTAAAGCCTTTTCTCCTTCTTCTATTCCACCACCCTTAATCGGTACTCCTAAGAATATTTTATCGCTATTATCATGGCGATTTGAATCGAACTTAAATCCACTGCCATCTCCACCACGACGTTGTATTCCCCAACCTGTAAAAATTCTTGCTAAAGTTATTATATCTTGTTGTGTATAGCCTCCATTTATTCCGATAGTATGAAGTTCCATAAGTTCCCGCGCATAGTTTTCATTTAAACCTTTAAGTCTGCCACGGGCACCTTTACTACCAGGAGCAGTATTAAGGGCATTATCTAAATAAAATAGCATGGCTGGATGATGGGCTGTTGCTCCTAATAAATTACGAAAGTTACCAAGTGCATTAGGTCGAATAGCGTCTCTTTCATAAGTACCAACTAAAAGGCGAGCTAAATTACCTTTATCTACAGAAATATTGAAGTGGTTAAACCAAAAATCTACCATTACTTCTTGTAGTTGTTTGTTGCTAAATATCCCATGAATTAAACGTACATTTTCTGATTCTCGCAAAATGTCTCTGATACTTCTGTTCATTTCTTTTCGTTGTTTTTGAGTAAAGTTTTTAGCTCCTTTGTTGAGTGGAGGAACAGTTTTTTTATATAATTCTGTGGGAGCTAAGTAGAAGTTAGTTAACTTAGCCATTCTCTGTGTTAGCTGAGGAGATTCTCTAATAGTTTCTGGTCTCAGTTGAGATTGAATATAATTATCAATTCCCATAGATTGAACTCGTCCTATATCTCCTGGTCTAGGACCAAAACTCAGACGATTTAAAACATGGATTGTTTTGGTAGTAATAGATTGACTATCCGCATAGCTAGGATTTGGTAATCCTAACAAAATAATTAAGCCTAATAGCAAAGATATAATCCAGTACCTAGAGGCTTTTTTCATTAATTATTCCTCCTGAAATACTCTCATATTTTTAATTATATAATCTTCTCTTTTGCTCTAAAGTTGTACAAATCTAATTCCGATCGAGAGTTTTTAAGTAGAGCAACCTAATTAAATATCACTATGTAATTGTGACTATAATACAGTGTAATGAATCAATATCAAGGGTTTTTGTTGGCGTTCCATCTTGTCACCTTGTTACATACTTAGGTTAATTTACGTCTACCTACTTAGTAGACATTTTTTACCAATGGATAATTAATAATTAATCCCCAGAGATTTAAAGCCTCTCCTTTTAAGGAGAGAAAAGTGCTCGGAGATTTCCTTATATTCAATTTCCTCACGGTTTTAACCAGAGGTAATTATCCATTATTCATTATCAATTAATAAAAATGCCATCTACAAAAAAGTATAACTTAAATATTTTAATTTTACCACAATAAAATTTATCGGTAAAAATCAGGAATTATCTTATATTCTCTAAGTTCCCCAACTAGATTTTGACTGAAATTAAGGAACTTTCCAAATATTAATCTTCCGGTCCCAACCACCACTAACTATTGTTTGCCCATCTGGAGTAATTGCGACTGAACTA
Source organism: Dapis purpurea BLCC-M126 (assembly GCF_050015975.1). Taxonomy (NCBI): domain Bacteria; kingdom Bacillati; phylum Cyanobacteriota; class Cyanophyceae; order Oscillatoriales; family Microcoleaceae; genus Dapis; species Dapis purpurea. The sequence continues at coordinate 76,661 of NZ_JBNHER010000163.1, forward strand.
ATATAACTATTGTGTCCGCTTAAACTTCCTTTTAATTTACCTGTACTTAATTCCCAAAATTTGATTGTTTTATCCCAACTACCACTAATTAAAGTTTTGCCATTAGGAGTAATAATTATTGACCAAACTCCATCTATATGTTCTTTTAAACTATGAATTAATTTACCTGTCTGTAAGTTCCAAATATTAATCATACCATCGCTACTACTACTAGCTAATATCTGACTATCAGGACTAAAAATTACAGATAAAGTTGAGAGAGAATTAGTATTAATAGTACGAACTAGCTGACCTGTTGGTAAATTCCACAATTTAATCTGATTATCTTTACTACCACTAGCTAAAAATTGCCCATCTGGACTAATTGCGATCGCATTGACTATCTCAGTATGTCCTTCTAAGGTTTGGAGTAACTCGCCACTACTCAAATTCCAAATTTTAATAGTTTCATCCCAACTGCCACTTGCTAAAATTTGACCGTTGGGAGCGATCGCTACTCCATCTACGACATCAGTATGTCCTGTAAGAGTTCGCACCAGGCTAATATCAGTAATATTTTTATTTTTGGGTAGTTTCCATATTTTGATAGTTTTATCATCACTACCACTGATAACGAATTGTTCATCCGGAGTTACTGCAACTGAGTTAACTGACTCTGGATGCGCTTTCCAGGTAGCTATAATTTCCCCATTCTTGATATCCCACACTGAAATCATACCGTTACTGCTACCCATAACTATGTAAGCATTTAGAGCAACTATAGAATTAACTATGCCACTAATTTCATCGGTAATTGCTTTGGCAAGAGTAAAGTTGAGAGCAGTTTCGGTTCTGTTTTCTTTGGTGGAAGTAGTTGTAGGAAGAGAATTTTTTGTTTCTGTTGGAGTTGGTGGGGTTTGAATAGTTTGAGGTAGTTGAGAAACTGTCGGCAATGAAACTTGTTGTCGCCAATTCCAAAAAGTATTAATTTCAATACCTCCTGAGACAATGACATCAGAGTTTTCTTGTAATTTAACAATACCGTTAATAGCTACTAAGCGACCTTCTTCATTTAGTACTGGTCCTCCGCTCATCCCTGCTCTGACTAAATTATCATATAGTAAACTATAACCAGCGACAGGTTGCTGACGACCTGTTACTACTCCTGCGGTACTGAGAAAAATTCGTTGCTGGATGTTGCTGCCAGAACGAGGCCATCCCCCTACAAATACGTTTTTTCCAGGAACTAACTGAGTTGAGTCTCCTGTTTCGGCAATTGGGTAGTTTTGAGAACTGCTAAATGGTACGATCGCCAAGTCTACATTTGGCACTTGTTTGATTAGGGTATAGTAAACTGGGTGCATTTTTCCATCAGGTGTGCGTACTTGATAGTCTCCTACTTTATTAACAACGTGCCAGTTGGTGAGTACATAATATGTGTCTCCTTTTTTTTCCACAATTACTCCTGAACCACCTCTGTTTTGTCCGTCAATTCTCACTGTAATTTCTCCAGCTATTTTGTTAATTTCTGATTCGGTTGAGCCAAGAGCAATGTTAGGTCTTATTAGTGAAATAGTGGTGGTAATACTAACAATAAAATTCCTGATATTTGTTGTATTTGGATTGACTAAATTACCAACAATAATTATGATAATGATTCTTTTAAAGTTCATTTTTTTCTGTTTTTTTTTGCAATATTTTTTAAATTTAGATATTTAATTCTAGACTTTTTTAATCGAAACAACATCAAAAAATATATACATAATTGGTATATATTTTCATTTTGTTAAGCCGAATAAAAATATTCCTATAAGTCCCATATTTATGGTAATTGGTACTACAAAAGCAATTATGATAAATAAAAGTTTACAGCCTTTACTATTTGCAGAAAAAATGTTATGTCCGATGCCAAAAACCATCATTTATTTTACATAACTCCGCATAATTCGCTCCCCAAAACTACTGATATAAGGATGTTTGCAATACTTTATTCCATACTTTCAATCAAAGATAGATTATAATAGCAAAGATAAACTCAGCTCATTTTATTAAGTTGCTTTTATATGGTAGAGCCAACACAGGAAAAACATCAAATTATACCAGAAACCAGCAAGGAATTACATTTGCTAATTGTGGAGGATGTGATGGAAGATGTAGAGCTCATACTACGCATCTTAAAATCTGATGGTATAAAGTTTACTTATGATATTGCAGAGAGTGACCTAGATTACCGACAATTACTAAAATATAATGTATACGATGCAATATTATCAGATTATCATGTAGTTGATTTTGACGTCTTTGAGGTACTCAGATTACTACAACAATCAGGACAAGAAATTCCTGTAATTTTAATTACAAGCGAATTACAAGAAAAGGAAGCTTTGGCAGCTTTAAAGGCTGGAATTAATGATTATCTCTTAAAAGATAGATTATTTACTTTATCAATTATTTTAGAGCGGGCGATCGCTGAATATAGATTAAAAAAAGAACAGCAACTAGCAATTAAAAAATTAGAACAACAAGCTCAACAAGAAGCAATTATTAATCGCATTGTTCAGGGAATGCGAAATACTTTATTACTTGATGAAGTATTACAAAAAACTATTGAGCAGTTACATGAGGTTTTGCAAGTTAGCCGTTGTTTAATAGTGAGACCAGACTGTCAAGATAACATTAAGCTTTGTCATTTCAGTAAAATAACAGTTGAATGTGATAATCAAGTATGTTTCTGTTACCAAGTTCATCAGTATTATTGTGAATCACTAGCTAGAGGAGAACAGGTAAAAATTAGTAAAGTAGATACAACTATACTCCCAGAAGTGAAAGATATTATTGACCAGTGTGAAGTAACATCAGTTTTAATTACACCGCTGTTGTATCAGGATACTTATTTAGGTGGGATTATTCTACATCAATGCGATCGAGAAAGACTATGGAGTGAGGATGAACTATCTTTATTGAAATCAATTGCCGATCATTGTGCTATTGCTATCCACCAAGCAGAATTATATGAACAAGCACAAACAGAAATCGCAGAACGCAAGCGAGTAGAACAGGAATTACGCCAAAGTCAGGAACGTTATGCACTTGCTATTGAAGCAGGTCATGTAGGAATCTGGGAGTGGGATTTACACACTAACGAAATTTACCTTGACCCTATATTGAAGGCAATGCTTGGGTTTGAAGATTGGGAAATTAGAAATCACATAGATGATTGGACTCAGCTAGTTCATGCAGAAGAACGAGAACAGATGATAGCAGTAAGAAATGCTCACTTGGCAGGATTAACACCGAAATATGAAATAGAACATAGGATACAACATAAAGATGGTAGTTACCGATGGTTTTTCTGTTGTGGAGTTGCTATTCGAGATAGTCAGGGAAAAGCATTTAGGATCATGGGAACAAATACAGATATTACAAAGTGTAAGCAAGCAGAAGAAACTGCTATTGCTAGTCAACAACAGCTTATAGCTATGATTACAATTATGCGTAATATTACTGAGCGTAAACAAGCAGAACAAGCGCTCCTAGAGAATGAGCGTAGATTTCGTGCTCTGATTGAAAATGCCAGCGATTTGATATTGATTATTGATACTCATGGAATCTCTAGTTATGTCAGTCCATCAGTAAGGAGAATTTTGGGATATATACCTAAAAAGGCTCTGAATCAGAACATCTTCGATCTAATTCACGTCGATGATTTGTTTAGCATGACTTACAGTCTCAACAAAGCAATTGAAAATCCTGGCATCAGTCAACCACCTATTGAGTACCGAATTAAGCATCGTGAGGGTTATTGGTGCTTCTTTGAAGGTGTTATAACTAACCTTTTACACGATCCAGCAGTGGGAGGTATTATTATGAACAGTCATGATATTACTCAGCGTAAACGAACTGAAGAACAATTGAAACATGATGCATTACACGATGTACTGACTCATCTTCCTAACCGTACTCTGTTTATGGATCGTTTGGAGCAAACAATTAAATATGCTGAACGTCGAAAAGACTTTTTGTTTGCAGTCCTATTTATAGATATTGACCGATTTAAAGTTGTTAATGATAGTCTTGGTCATCAGATTGGAGACGAACTGATAATTATGATTGCTAAACAACTAAAATTATTGTTGCGTAATGGAGATACAGTTGCTCGTCTTGGTGCAGATGAATTTGTAATTTTGCTAGAAAATATTTCAGCGGTTAGCGATGCTACCTCTATTGCTAATCGTATCCACCAAAAACTAACTTTACCAATTATTTTAGATGGTAATGAGGTATTTATTACTGCTAGTATTGGTATTGCCCTGAATTCGACAAGTATTAGGTCTAGTTCCACGAGTATTAGAGCTGCAGAACATATTTTGCGAGATGCAGAAATAGCTATGCACTCTGCCAAAGATTTAGGTAGAGGATCTTATCAAATTTTTTGTACTTCTATGCATACTCAGATTCTCAAGCGTTTAAAGTTAGAGAATAATTTACAACGCGCTCTCAAAAATATTAAGAATCAATCACTTACTCATAAATCTGAGTTTATGCTTAACTATCAACCAATTGTTTCCCTCAGAACAAATCAAATTATTGGTTTTGAAGCACTGGTACGTTGGCAACATCCAGAACTTGGTTTGATTTCTCCTGGTGAATTTATTCCTCTTGCGGAGGAAACAGGGTTAATTATACCTCTGGGTTTATGGGTGTTAAGAAAAGCTTGTTTCCAGTTACGTCAATGGCAAGATGAATGGCCAAATAATTATCCTTTGAAAATGAGTGTTAATCTTTCTGTAAAGCAGTTTGCTCAAGCAGATTTAATTGAGCAAATAGACAAAATTCTTTCAGAAACACAGCTTGATGGTAGTAATTTAAAACTGGAAATTACCGAAAGTGCTTTGATTGAAAATAATGAGTCTGTCACAGAAAAAATGTCTCAGTTAAGGGCAAGGAATATTGAATTATGTATTGATGATTTTGGCACAGGATATTCTTCTTTAAGTTATCTACACCGTTTTCCCATGAATACTTTAAAAATTGACCGTTCTTTTGTGAATAGAATAGGTATTGTTAATATGGTAAGTGAAGGGTCAATTGAGCCAACAGAAATTATCCGTTCAATTATTACTTTGTCTCATAATTTAGGCATAGATGTTGTTGCTGAGGGGGTAGAAACTTCAGAGCAAGTGCTTCAACTTCAAGCCTTAAGGTGTGAATATGGTCAGGGTTATTTATTTTCTAAACCTCTAGATATGGCAGCAGCAACAGGTTTAGTTGCTAGCATAAATAATAATTCTAATTAGAAATAGGGAGTAGGGAGTAGGGAGTCATATAAAATCCGGTTGAATACTTATTATATGGTTGGCGGGATGGGGGGATGGGGAAATGGGGAGATGGAGACCAACCCCTAACCACTCTCCGGTGGGGAATTTAGCGAGATATCTATTAAAGTAATTGAAAAAATTATCAACACATATCCTATGACCAGATTCTATGTGCAATTAACCGGATTTGATATCAAATTTTTTTGATAAATAATGTCTTTTTTGATAAAATTAAAACTATTAAATAAGAGAATGTTTATAAAATAAGTATTAATAAACCTGTTGAACAACTAATATATATAGTGAAAAATAATAGTATTTTACCCCTATTCCCTATTCCCTACTCCCTATTCCCTGTCTTCAAATTCATTTTTTTTAGTGCAATAATATTTATTTATGGTTGCAATATATCCGCTGAAACTAAAGCAGAAAAACCAGCAGAAATTTTGCCTGTAGAATCAATTAAATTGCCTCTACCAACTCCTTATTTTACGGAGGCAAAATTAATTGCAGTTGGAGATATTATGATGCACGGTATGCAAATTAAATCGGGTTATAATTCTCAAACTAAGCGTTATTCTTATCAGAGTTTTTTCACGGAAGTAAAGAATATTTTTTCTACTGGTGATTGGGTAATTGGTAATCTAGAAACAACTTTAGCCGGACCTGAATCTGGATATACAGGATATCCTTTATTTAATGCTCCAGCAACATTAGCTGATGCTATTAAATGGGCAGGTTTTAATATTTTAACTACTGCTAATAATCATTCTTTGGATAGAAGAGAAAAAGGTGTCTTGAAAACTTTAGAAAATCTCCGTGATCGCGACATTTATCCAGTGGGTACGGCAGCTTCTTTAGAGGAATATCAAGAAATTTTAATGGTGGAAAAAAATGAAATTTTGATGGCTTTTTTAGCTTACACTTACGGCACTAATGGTATTCCTATTCCTCAAGGGAAAGATTATTTGGTAAATTTAATTGATGAACAAAAAATTCTTCAAGATATTAGTAAAGCAAGACAACAAGGGGCAGATATTGTGACAGTTTCTCTACATTTTGGTGCAGAATATCAGCGCCTACCTAATGCTAAACAAAAACAGTTGGTGAAAAATTTGGTTAATGGGGGAGCAGATATTATTTTGGGTAGTCATCCTCATGTAGTTCAACCTTATAAAATATTTAAAATTGCTGAAGAAAATGGGAAGACTCGTCAGGCAGTTGTGATTTATTCTATGGGTAATTTTATTTCTAATCAAACGAGAAAATATACTGATTTGGGAGTAATTTTTCAAGTAAATATTCAGAAAAGTTTTCCAGAAGAAACGATTAACATTTCTGCCGTGGAAGCTTTACCGACATGGGTACATCGTTATCGGAAAAATGGGAAATTAAAATTTCGTGTTTTGTCTTTAGAGCAGGTTGTTAATGCTAAAAACGATTCTTTACTCAAGTCTAGAGATTATTTGTTATTGGAGAAATATTTAACTCAAATGAATAGTCATATTAATTCATTTAATAAATTAGAAGGAGAGAAAGTTTCAAATAAGTAATATTGTCTTCCCCATGGAGAGAAATTTTGACTTCGCGGTCTGACTTTAATATAGTAATCCTATTTTATTCATGTCAAAAATATTGTCACCTTTTGGTAATCAGGGAATAGGTAATAGCGAATGGGCAATAGTTTCAGAGTTTATTTCTAGTTTTTGAATTGTTACAACCTATTTAGGATTGCTATAGTAGTATCTGCCACTTCCACTATGAGTAATATGTCCGCAGGTTTAGGATGTCCAGATTCGTAAAAATCTGCTTTCGGTGTTAACAAAGTTATATCTGCCAGCTAAATCTAATCTATAGCTTTTGTCTTATAATTCTCTATTAATTAGAACTTTTTTTTTGCTTATAAATCAATTCTTTTTTTTTGTATAATTTTTCAAAATTGTCTCTAACTATCTCCCTATCTTCCCATCTCTCTATTTAGTATTAGTTTCATCTTCAGCTTTTAGCTCGATTATTGTTGTAGGTATAATTTTAGGAATAGGTGTGTCAAAGGATTTTAAATTAGGTTTAACGTAACTATTTTTAACTTCTTCAAGCAAATCAATAATTAAAATTTCTATTTCATCAAAAGTTTGTTTTTCCTGTAATTCTGATACTAACTTACTATTAAAATGTTCTACTAATTTTTTTCTAAGTTTGATACTAACTGGATCTGGTGGTGTATCATTTTGATAGGCTTTTCGCGGACCTGAAGCAATTGTACTAGATATTTGTGTTACTAAATTATTAACAATTTTATCGGGTAGGCGACGTACAAAAGGTATTTTTTGTAAGCGCCTATATATAGATAATTGCTGTATAGATTTTTCGACTTGATAATGCAAAAAATCTTCAAGGTCTCCATGAATTTCTGGGAGAACTTGACAAGCAGTTACTTGGAATAGACGGTTAATAATTTCCTGAATTTTGCCGGAATCATTTTTCTCTACATAAACTTTCTCTGACTTACTTTTTGATTCAAAAATAGCTTTTTTTAGAAAACCTTTACTAATATTATTTTGCAGCTTTTCAATACCTCCACTAACCACAACTTGAGTTATTTCTTTAGCAAAACTACGAATTAACTTGAACCGAATACGAGTATATAATTGTTCCATGTCTGGTAATTTAACTTTTTGTAAACGAATAAAAGCAGTAATTATTCGCAGTTGTGGTAGCCAAGGTTGGAGTAAAAATACATCATACCAACGTTGTTTAATGGCATCCGAAAAACTTATATTAGGACGATGACTAATTACTAAAACACGCCCAATAAACTCTATCCAAAATATAATCATCCAAGGCAAGTCTACTAGCCAAAATCTATCTACAAATTTCCCATTTTTATCTAAATTACGAAAGTAAAAGGAGTGCATCAAAAACTGAATATTTTTATCAAAAAAATCTAACTCTGGTTCCCATTGATATGTTTCTAGATGTTGGTGGCTCCAGAATATATTAAATGCTCCTTTTGATGATTTATCTGCTAACAAAATATCTGGTGCTAAATATTGGAGCAAGTTTAAAGATTCTAAAAATTGCAGAGTGGGAGTTAAACTGACATTACTATCTGGAATCTGACTATAAATATGTTGCTTAATCTGGTATTTGATTTGAGTTAAAACTATAGTTTGATTAATTATCTGGAAATAATAATCTCTATCAATTAATTCGGTACTACTATCGCGCAATTGTTTGAGTAAAGGTTCTATTTCTGTTGCTTCTATACCTTTTTTTTCTAGCATTATCCTCAGTTCATTAACCGTGATTAGATAATCTTGTGAATCTCGGAATGGCTCTATTCCCTTAATTAAATCATACCAGATTTGAGGTTCATACAATAATATTAAAGGGCGGATTTGTTCATTGAAAAAATCTAACTGACTTTGCCAACCCTGTGCTTTTAAATAATCTTTCTGCCAGAATATTTGTACTGCTTGTGAAAAATTTTCTCTGCCAATGCCAAGATTAGTAGTAAATCTTTGCTTAATTTTTGCTAAAGCACCATAGTCATCTATGACTCGAAATGGAGGATGATTAATAAATATTTGTACACTACTCAGGCGCAAATCTTCTAATAAATTTTCTATGTTTGATGACTGTAAACCATTTTCTACTAATTCTTCTTGTAGCTTATCTACTTTTTGCAGATATTTTTCTTGGGGAGTGTCAGCAAGTTTTTGTAAGTGTAAATCTGCCTTCAGATACCAATTACGAAATTGTATATAGGTAACATCGAATATTACTACAATTACGTTTACAAGAATTAGTAATGCCATAATTCGTTCACTGAAGAATAAGAAACGTGAACGGCTAGACTTAGGAGATTTTTGGGATAACATAGTTATATAGTTTTAACTGCAAAATTTCCCACTGCTCAACTCCTAATTTAGATTATCAAGAAATAATTCAGAAGACAGCTAGGGGATATGTATCTGACTCCTTATTGAAAGGGGAACTTGATTTAAAGGTTGTCTTAGGATTTATAACTAAGGAATAAATAAATAGTAGAAAGTATAGAAATACTAAGCAACTAATAATCAAATCTTAGACTAAATTATATAAGTAAAAAAATTTGTTCTAGTCAACTTACCTCAACCAATATTATAGAGGTCTTAATATTATAGGATTTATCTATACAAAACTTGGTTTGTATGATAAATTATTGGTTTTAACTAGCTATCAGCTTTTCCCTTCCGGAATGCTCCGTAAACAGCATTTAGCTGGAGCGCTAAAAATTCAAGGGTAACAGTCCCCTACTATAGAGAGAAAAAATTAGTGGTGCGCCTTTTATGGGGGTTTCAATTACCCATTATACACTTTGAGAAGCTGATTGCTGAATCCTACTTCAACAATAGATATCTAGGAAAAAAACCAGATTTAGATTTATGGGTTTCCGTAGGTAAGTTCTGTATTGGGGAAAAGGTACAAAAAAGAATTTTTAGGATGAATTTTACTTAATTCAGCTTATATAGATATCTGGTAAATTTACTATGGAATGGTTAAATAAAAGGCTTATTTATATTGTGGAAATTGGTATTATAATTAATATTCCGTGTTGCCTAACATCTAACACTTGTGTATATTACCAGTTTGATAAACCCTTATATTTCTAATCCTATCGCAGTAAACACTGGTATATTTACCGAAATATTCTGGTTTAAAGCCTCCCCTTTTAAGGGGATAATAAATCAAAATTTTCCTGTTCGTCAATCCTCTTCTTTTTAAGGAGAGGTAATTCTCAATTCTCAATTCTCAATTCTCAATTCTCAATTCTCAATTCTTGAAGGTATATTTACAAATTTGTTGGAACTCATAATTGCTAAAAGTATTGCTGTACTTATAAACTGGAATAAATAATCTTTACTCATAAAAGAAGTTACCAAATAACAATTATTAAATCCAACAAATACTATATCCTTAAGGGTGGAGTTAAAATTAGAAACATAAAATTAAACTATAGCAAAGTGTCTGCTAATTAGTATTATCTAATCTGCTTTTTATTGCTTCTATTGTCTGTTGCCTGAGTGTTTATGTCACGAGATTGGAAAACGTGCTTAGAACTAGGTTGATAAATTGCCGATTAAAAAATAATTACGAGGTTTTATCCGATACCTAGTTCTAGCAGCTAGTTAAAAATTAACTAGACCATTTGTAATGATTTAGCAGTAAATTCTAGTCCCATCCAAGTACCTCCATTATTACTAGAATAATTTGCTTTTTCAACTATATCTAGAACTAAACCAGCTTCCATTAATGGGAATGGTTCAGTATTTTTAGTCTTAATACAATCTAGTAAATTATCAATCACTCCATTAAACCAATTTGCATGACCAGGATCGTCAAAATATGTAGGTACAAAAATATGCTGAACTGGTTTATCTTTCACGCTCAAAAATATATCGTTATTCTCGATGCTAATTTCTCCTTCTGTGCCCTGAATTCTGTAATAAGCTTTTGGTATTGAACCTAAAGAACTTAAACTAATATTAATTAACTTGCCCTCCCAATCTAAACAAAAGACAGCTAAATCTTCTAGTTGACTCCCTGCTTGATTGAGATTTCTAGTATGAGCAGATATGCTTTGGGGAGAACCACCAAATAGAGTTTGAGCAACAGAAATTGCATCTAAACCATGGTCGATCATAATACCTCCACCAGAGAGTTCTTTGTTTTTTCTCCAGTCTGGTTGCCACTGGGGTACACCACTTTGAAAACCTGCACCAAATATATTAAAAGATGCAAATAAAGGTTGACCTATTTCACCCGAATTAATTAAGTAGGCAGCGTGAACTATTGCCGGAGCAAATTTGTAATTATGACATGGATATAAGATACGTTTTCGTTGATTTGCTATTTCTACTAATTCATAATATTCAGCTTTATTTAAAACTAATGGTTTCTCACATAAGACGTGCTTATCTGCTGCTAATGCTCGTTTAACATTTTCCATGTGAAAAGCATTCGGCAAGCAAATATCAATTATATCTATTTCATCAGAGTATTCTTCTAGTAAGTCATCAAATGTCTCATAAACTCGGATGTTTTGGTATTGTCGTAATGCTGCTGCACGTCTAGCTGTTACAGGATCTACTACTGCTGTGAGATGAATATCAGAACGATCTCTGTAGGCTGGAATATGACCTTTCTCGGCACTGAATCCAAAACCAACAATGGCTACTTTCACAATCTAAAATCCTCTTAGTATATAAGTTTTTAACATTTTTGTAACAAAAGTTATAACTTTTGTCAAGTATTTTTTTTTAAGTCCACTCCTAAGTATTTTTATGATTTTATTTATACATAATTTTTGCCCAATTTTACTTAAATAGTCTAGTAATTATAGCTTAAGTTAAGTGAGATTTTCTTTTGATTTTCAAATCAAAACTAAGAAATAAATATTAGTCTTTAAGATTTCTCAGATATATTTAACTGAAATTTAATTAAAGCAAGGATTAAGTATAACTGATTAAATGATTAGTTTATCTTATGCTTATTTAAATTTGATTACTATAAATATAGAGGGTTTAAGTTATTAACTAACTTTGAACAAAAATACTAATACCAATTCATAAAAATAACGCAAGACCTTGCTCAAGGCTTCAGTTATTAAGTAATAAGTAAGTAAGAGCAATGTTTTTAGTGATTAGTTTGTAAATAGCAAAGATATCTTATACCAATTACTATGCATTAATGCTATACTTCACTGAGACTTCAACACTCAAGTAATTAGCCAGATTCAAAGTCTGTTAGAGAACAAAAAAATTCCTTTTAACCAATCCTCTTCTTTTTAAGAAGAAGTAATTGTTAATTATTAATTATTGAACTCTCCCCCCACCTCCCACACTCCCCAAACTTCTCCACCTATCGGCTGTAGCAAAATTTTTTAGATTTGATATTATTCATTTCCCTACTCCCTAATCTCAATAAAATGTAGCAATACTTTTGAGATTTCGTATAAGAGATTATTGTCAAGTAAATCTAAAAAGGGAAATAGGAAATAGGAAATAGGAAACAGGGAACAAGGGAAGATAAGAAGACGAAGCTATTTACCACAATAAAAGAGGACGAAATTTGGGCGGAGATATAGTTATTTCTCTATCTGGGGTTTGGTCTCCAAACCCTTAGTTTTGCTATCAGTACTGGGATTTCGATCTTTGGTGATATTCAAGCTTGAATATTTAGTTTATAAGCACTCTCTAACTTAGAGTATTGATAATATTTGTACAAAATTATTCAATAGCTTTCCCAGACTATTCATAATTTTTTTCCCTGGCTAATGCTAAAATCATATAGCTTTTACATTTGATTGGAAAATTCAAGGAATCAAGCCAGATGAAAATTACAATTTCTAAGGATAATGGTGAAAGTTTTTCTGCTTACTTAAAAATATCAATATAGTAGTAATCTTAAACTTAAAATTTAAATACTTAATAGTTAACCGATGAGTAATAAATTTAATCTGGATGCTTATTTTTTTTTCTAGATAAGAGTATAGAATCAGTAACACTATTTGTAGTGCAAGAGTTTTTAGTATAAATTTGATGAGTTGACAAAACTATTCTAAGTTTCCCCTTAACCGAAGTTAAGGTAGATAATAAATTTCATTAGGGATATAAACAAGGCAACTAATTAATTAATCGGAAATGATAAATATACAAAAACCATTTACAATAAGAATTTCCAGGATTTCCCAAATATACTTACCCAAATTTTTGCTTAAATTCCATTACTGAGCGTCAAGAAGTATATATAAGTTTATAAAATATCAGTAGTGTTATATATGTAGATTATAGTCCATGAAAATTTTATCATTAACTTCTATTGTTACTGCCACAGTCATTAGTTTTTTAAATCTCTCTATCAGTAACCTTTCTGCTAAGGCTCAAACTCCTAATTTTTTCTGTGGTAGAATTGGCGCAACTCCAGCTACAATTGCTAATAAACAAGGGAAGAATATTCCGATTATTCTCTGGGGTGCTAATAATTATTTTGCCCAATCAGGAGAAGATGCTCTTACTAGATGTACCAGAGTATCTGGAATTTTATCTACTCAACAACGGAATAGATATAGGAATATTACAGTAAGTATCTCTAAAAACGGACAACCAATTATTTGTGCTGCTAATCCTCATAATGGTTCTTGTAGATTATTATATCAAGTTCCTCATGGTCAAAATCCTCAACAAGCCAAACAAGAATTATTGAGAAGAGTTGCTAATCCTCAATCAAATCTACCACCTATTACTATTCATTAAAGGAAGAAGGAAGAAGTAAGAAGTAAGAAGTAAGAAGTAAGAAAGAAGAAGGAAGAAGGAAAAAATCTTGAATATAAAAATAAGATATTTAGCTGTTTAAAATGAATTGAATAAGCTCTTTTAAAGCATTTATGATCGAGATAAACCTTTTTGTAGCATTCTTTTTGCAAACTGCTATAATGCTATACTTAATTAAGACTTGAGTTATTAAGTAATAAGTAAGATTCAGCAATTTTTTTAACGATTCTAGCCATAAAGTGAAGATATCTTCTTCCTAACAACCCTACTCCACTACTTTCAAGAAGATGTAGCAAGAATGCGTGATATTAGGTATGAGATATCTACCAGACAAACTCTACAAATTATCTAGACTGAATTGCCTAATTTGTGATTTATTTTTATTGCTGACTGCTGATAACGCAGTTCCTCTGCAAGAGGCTAGCAATAGCTGTTTGCGGAGCAATAGTTGATATAGCACTACCCATTATCGTTAGGAAACTTATAAATACTCAAACTCACTTAGTGATCATTTTTAACTTTTAACTTTTGACTTTTAACTTGCGCGTAGCGCTATAGCTGACTACTAATTTCTATATTCGCTTTCACAGAATTCTCCTACTCTCATAAAATAGTTTGGTCTTTCTATTAAAAATCTACAGCCTTTACTCAAAAGCTCCTCTAAATTTTCCACAGATCTTAACCAAATTTGACCATTACTATCAGCTACAGCAATTTTTTTTCCATCAGAACTAAAGGCTATATCAATCACATTTTCTGAAAATTCAAACTGGCTAATCTGTCGCCCTGATAAATTCCAAAGTCGCACAGTACTATCAATTCCAACCGTAGCTATTAACTCTCCATCAGGACTAAAATTAACTAGCTTAGTATCCAAATGTAAACTTTGAAAATTATTTACTAATCTACCTGTATAAATCTGCCACAGTTCAACTACTCCATTTGATGTTGCTGTTAATAATATCTGAGGTTTATTGATGCTGAAGTTCATACTAATAGCTTCTACATCTAGGGTTTTGAATTTATTTTCAGATATATCCCATAACCGAATAGTAGATTTGCCATCTAATGTTGCTAGAAAATTCTCATTAGGACTAAAACGAACACTTCTAATTAAACCATTATCATCCAAAATTTTATTAGAGGATATAGTTATGGGGGATGATGATAGGTTCCAAATTTGCACAGGAATATCTATGCCAGCAGTTGCTAAATACTTGCCATCTGCACTAAAGCTAATACTATTAACTTCGGTTTTAGATATTTCTAGTACATATAATTTTTCTCCTAAATTTTTCTCTAATAGACTCCATATTTTTACTGTACCGTTACTACCGGCAGTTGCTAAATATTTACCATCAGGATGAAAAATGAGACTATTAACTGATTTTTGTTCTGTTTGCCATTCTGTAATTTTTTTGCCTTCCAGATTCCAAATAATTACTTTTCCATCTACTCCTGCTGAAGCTAAAAATTCTTGATTCGGACTAAAGTTTACACTGGTAACTGCACCCTGATGACCTTGCAGAATAATTTTTCTTTTCTGAAGTACACTATCTTTAAATTGTTCTTGTTCGTCAAGTTTATCAAGAATCATTTGTAAAGCTAATATTGGCCGAGTAGCAGGATATTCTGCTAGAGAAGTATTGTTATTTACTAAAGATTTTAATCTTTGTCCGGCAGAGATAGCTTTGGGTAAAGCTTCTAACAATGCCTGATTTGTTGCCGACTTTTCGATAGCTAATAACAAAGCATCAGTACCAGTTTGTTCAATTTCACGACTAGATTGTGCTAGTTTAAATCTTTGATGAGCTAACATAGAAAAACCTATTGAGAAAATCAAAGATATACTGAAAATAGTGGAACCTATTTGAATCCAACGTTTAGCCTTTTTTTGTGCTTTGAGAACTTCTGCTTGAGCTTTTTTAGTTTCTATTTTTGTTAATTCTAAAACTTCTGTCTGAGTATCTAATACTAATTTTTGGCTAGTAGTCAAAAATTGGAAATCTTGATTCCTTAAACTTTTTCCGGCTGACCAAACTAAAGCTGATTGTAAATTTTTACCTTGCAATAAATAGCGATTGTCTTCACAATTAGAATTGAGCCATGCTTTGATTTTTTGCGAATAGGGAGGCAATTTTTCCAATTCATCAAGAATCATTTCTTGATGAAAAACTGCAGCATATATTGGATTAGCAACTATTAACTTACTATCTCGTTTAACTACTAATCCAGATAACCTAAGTTCCATTTGTTCGGGACTATGATCGGCGACTATTCCAGTCAAATTATTCTGTAAAATTTCCTGATATAATCCCAATCTTCTGACTATTCGTTCATCCTTTCTGAAGATGCGATCGCGAATAGTCTTTAAATGTTCTGGTACATCCTGTGTTTCCCAATTATGAATAATTTTTGACCTAACAATTCCTGCTACTCCCTCTGGAGGATTAACTATCAACTCTCCATTTTCAATTAATAGTTTACAGACCTTTTGAGTTAAAAATGGTTGCCCTCCAGTCCAAGTTAAAACCTCTTGTAAAAGTGCCTCTGGTTCCTCAGAAATTCTGACTAATCCATCCATCAATGGTAAAGCTTCATCTAATTGAAAACCAGTTAGTTCAATCGCCCTACCAATATTAAAAGGTGTACTACTTTTATCCTCACATAAATCTTGAGGTGTACTAACTCCTAACAAAGCAAAAGTTAAACGATTATATTCTTGATTATTAGCGCGTTTGTTGTAACAAGCGCGGATAAAACCTAAAAAATCATCCACAGGAAAATCTAAAGCCAGAATACTATCAATTTCATCAATAAAAATCACAATATTGTGATTAATTCGTGCCAGTAATACCGTTTCAATAAACTCACTTAATCTTTGCACAGGAGCTAGATAATCTCGTTCCCGCCACCAAGTACGAATATTCACATATTCTGATAGATCAAAATTATTTTCTAATATCCGCAGAATACCCGCATACCACTGTTCAGGAGTTACTCCCCTATTACCAATTTCTGAAATGTCGATCGCCACACAATAAATATCCTCTTTTTGTAATCTTTGAATTGTTCTAACTTGCAAACTAGATTTTCCCATTTGACGAGAATTAAGAACATAACAAAACTCACCCGCTTTCAGACCTTCATAGAAATCTTCATCAGCTCGTCGCTTAACATAATTAGGTGCATTTTTAGGAAGACAACCACCAACTTGATAATAAGATTTTTGAGTTGAAGTATTCATATTCAACAATTAATAATTAACAATTACCTCTTCTTTTTTCTCCCTGAAACGAGAGGCTTTAAACTTTAATTTTTCGCTAAAGAGGTATTTTTTAGATAGTCGAAAGGAGCGATCACTTTTTTCTGCTCGACTAAATTCATAGGTAAATTTATCTAGAAAAATTTGATTAGCACAATTATAGCTAACATTTGTAAAGATTCTGTAAAGATTTTATCAAGTGAATATAAATTAACCTGCACTCTAAATATTAAACTTGATGTATTTACACAGATGTGATAGGGTGTTATAGTATAAACATCTAAACCATAAAACCGTCAACAATATTACTGCAGATAAGAAATAATCTTAAGTTGTAGCGGTTGATTTGGACTTTACAGGGTCATCTACAGGTCGGAAAGCGATCGCTAGCGCTGGCGATACTTAGTCTTATGGCTTTCCAGAGTTGAACTATTCATATTCATACCCCTGATAAAGTAGAAAAAGATGCCTAAAAAAGCCTATCTCAAATCCCACTTAAGCGAAGCAGAAATTAAAAACCGCTATCTCCAAATTAGAGATAGAGTAGAATCTAGACGCTGGCACTTGTTGTGGTTAGTGTCTCAAAAGTGGACTATTAAAGAAGCGGCTCAAGCTTTGGGTCTTAACTATGATTATGCTAAGGATATCGTAAAAAGTTACAATCAAAAAGGGCCAGATGCAATTTTAAATCGACGGAAAACCCGAAAATTTTACCCTTCTCACGCTTTACTCACTCCAGAACAACAAGAACAATTACGGATAGCACTTAAAAGTCCACCTAAAGATCAAGCAAGCTGGACTGGGCCAAAAGTTGCAGAATGGATTGCAAGGACTATTGGACGCGATCGCGTTTCTCCCCAGCGTGGTTGGGAATATATGAAAAAATGTAGTTCAACTGTTTAAGAATTCAGAATTTAGAATTTAGAATTCAGAATTCAGGAGTCAGGAGTCAGGAGGAAAAGATTAGGAAATGTTTTTCCCACTGTTGCCTGTTGCCTGGCGGTTGAGTTATGACCAACAAATAAGGTCTTATATCAAATCCGGATAATTAATATACCCAAGTCATTGCGAGTGGAACGGAGTGGAAGGAAGCAATCTCATGGATGCACGGAGATTGCTTCCTATCGTCGCAATGATAACTGTTCAACCGGGTTTTATATTAAGTCTATCCCTTCAAGAGGATAAAAAAGGAAATTTTTGATTTCAAGCCTCCTACTTTAAGATAGGAGGTACTGATAACTGTTAAGTGATAACTGAAATGGCGCACCGTTAAGATAATGGTGCGTTATGTTCCGTGCTTTTCAGTCTAAGAAGTTGTTTGAGAAGTATTGTATAGCACCGATAAATCCTAAAACCTAACCCCCCTGCCCCCCTTCCCTACCAGGGAATGGG
>NZ_JBNHER010000164.1:0-23482 GCF_050015975.1 Dapis purpurea BLCC-M126
AAAATGCCAAAAGCAATATCAGTAAACACTTTCATTCTTTTGAGCGCCAACCCTACTTAATACTCCAAAAATGTTCTCCTACCTCCTCTATAGTTCACATTATCCTAACTACTGACTCCTACCCTCACTCATAATACTGTTTCAGCAAACTCTAATTAATTTTAGCCAAGTTACAAAAAGCTGCCATAAGTCTAATGAAGGTACTAATATAGATATGGTGAGTATGAAATTGTAGGGGGTAATGATCATGGCTACAGGTCGTCGCGTTTCCCGGGTTGCTTCATTAATCAAGCAGGAAATCAGCCAGATGTTGCTCCATGGTATTAAAGATAACCGGGTAGGTATTGGTATGGTTAGCGTCACAGATGTAGATGTTTCTGGAGACTTACAACACGCTAAAATATTTGTAAGTATCTATGGATCTGACGAAGTGAGGTCTCAAACTATGGCAGGTCTAAGATCTGCTACTGGCTATGTCCGTAGTGAGTTAGGCCACAGAATACGTCTGCGTAGAACTCCAGAAGTTATCTTTATTGAAGACCGCTCTCTAGAGCGTGGGACTGAAATTATATCACTGTTAAACCAAATTTCCCAGGAACGGCAACAACAGGAAACAGAAGATATTGCAGATTCAGAGTCTCAGGCAGAAACAATAGAGTAACCTATTCCTAAATTCCCCATTACTAAACTATGAATTTAGCAGAAAAAGTCGCTCAGATGGTCGTAGTGAGATCCTCTGGCCATTTATTTGACGACCAAATTCGTTATCCAGACTGGGAACCTCCTAACAGTAAGCTTCAATATTGGGTAAAAGAGTTGGGCATTGGAGGGGTGATTTTTGTGGGTGGGAGTGCTGTAGACTTAGCAACTCGCATCCAACAACTTCAGTCTTGGGCAAAAATTCCCTTGCTGTTAGCTGCTGATATTGAGGAAGGAGTTGGTCAAAGGTTTCCAGGGGCTACTTGGTTTCCTCCACCCATGGCGATCGCTGCTATTGCTCAAACTAATCTGAAAAAAGCCCAAGAGTATGCTGAAATTATGGGGGCTATTACAGCTGAAGAAGCTGTGGCTATTGGTTTGAATTGGGTATTAGCTCCAGTTGTAGATGTGAATAATAATCCTGATAACCCAGTGATTAATATTCGGGCTTTTGGAGAAACGACGGAATTAGTTGGTCAATTGGCAAGGGCTTTTATTCGAGGTGCTCAAGAATATCCGGTGTTGACGACTGCTAAACATTTTCCTGGTCACGGGGATACGGCAGTTGATTCTCATTTTGATTTACCAGTTATACCTCACTCGGAAAGTAGATTGGCAGAAGTTGAATTATCTCCTTTTGTTGAGGCGATTGCTGCTGGGGTAGATTCTGTGATGAGTGCCCATTTATTGATTCCGGCCTGGGATGCAGAACTACCAGCAACTTTATCTCACAAAATTATCACAGGTCAGTTGCGCCAAAAGTTGGGTTTTAGTGGTTTGGTTGTGACTGATGCTTTGGTAATGGGAGCGATCGCTAATCGTTATGGTTTGGCCGAGGCGTCTGTTTTAGCTGTGGAAGCTGGTGCAGATATTTTACTTATGCCTCTAGATGCAGAGGTGACAATTAATGCTGTTTGTGATGCGGTGAGTCAAGGCCGTATTTCTGAATCACGAATTGATGAGTCTTTACAAAGAATTTGGCAAGCTAAAACAAGAGTTTATCCTACCTGGGAATCGGGAAATGAAAAAGTACCAGATGATTTCTCACCTCCTACATATAATTTAGTTGAAAAGTTAGCTCAATCACAGGCACAAGAAACTGTAGCTCAAATTTTGCAAGAGTCTATTCAATTAGGAGGGTGTGTTTTTTCTCCAAATACAGATGATCGGCATTTACGCAACTTACTATTTGTACAGGATATACTTAACAGTCCTTTCTTGGGTAATCATACTCCAGCGATCACTATTCCGGAAAAATATGGTTATCAACCACAGCTAATTGATAATAATTTAGAAGCTTTTCAAAACCTTATCCCTAATAGCTTGACTTTGCTGCAAATATTTATTCGTGGTAATCCTTTTGGCAAAATAGCTAGTTTAACACAAGCATCACAAGACCTAATTAAAATATTATTAAGAAATGATGAACTGCAAGGTCTAATCATATACGGTAGTCAGTATACCTTGAAACAGTTTTCACCAGAACTGTTATCAGAGATACCCTATATCTTTTGTTATGGACAAATGCCAAAAGCTCAAGCTATTGCTCTAGAGCTTTTATTTAAAGATTTCCCAGTATCTCTCGATAGCAGGGAATAAACAGAGAATAGCTAGAAAAACATTTCCCAGTCTAATTCATCATCAGTCTATGTCCTAAGCAATTTTTTTGTTTTATATCTAAAATATAAAAAAATATCACCTGATTTTTGACAAAATCTAATCCAAGTGATATTGGGAAGACGGTTATTTTAGGCATAAAGACTAGATAAATCCTAAATTAGCTAGCTGATGGGTACAAGTTCAAAGTATATCAATGCAATTTGGACTAACACATTAGCTCATGTGTTGGTCTGATGACTTTTAGAATACTTATCAAAATAAGATAACAAATTGTAACTATATATACTGAAAAAATTAACATTCAGAATTAGCAATTTTGCCTTATATTATTAATAGCGCCGTAGCGCCGACAATTACTCAAGCTAGGCCAAGAGGGTGACCATGACTTACACCACAGTTCAATATTCTTTAGACATTATCAGGGACGAAGCAGCAGAACTTGTACACAAAGGAGTTCTCAGTCGTCAGCAGCCTATTTATACTCTTTGCCAATACATTCCCGCTCGGGAATGGGCTTGTGTAGAGGGTGAATTAGAAGAGTGTGACTTTCTACTCAGGGATAGAATTGGCGACCTGATAGGTAACGAAAAATGGGACAACGACTAAATAAAACCCTAACTCAGCTAAATTAAAAATTTTTAGCTGAGTTAGGATTGAAAATTTATCCTACTTTTCCAGGACTTATTAATAAGTTAATACTGTTATAAGACACATCTAGAACAGAATCCTGTGATGTGTCAAATATTTTTTTCTTTGCAGAAAAATCTTAAAATAAACTTAGTTCTGAGACTCTGACTCCTGAGATTCTTGTAAATCAGTCCGTAGATTAGCTATTTCTTTAGTTAGTTCTAACAAATCTCTTTGTATATCTGATTGTACAAAACCTGAAGCAGGACTAGAAGAAACAGTTGTACTATCCGTATTGACTTGACTATTTTGTTGATTCAAGATTGTATCAACAAAATTTCGGGCTTCCTGTTCAGTCATCTCTCCTCTTTCAGCCCATTCCTCAGTTAATTGATTAAAATCAGAATTTAATTTATTCAAATTTTCATCCCGTTTACTAGAGTCTTGCAAAGTCTCCATAAAAAAGGATGTGGCACCTAGGGTAACACGAAATCCTTTTTGTACTAGTTGGGTCAGATTATCAGGATTCATAAGTGTAAGTTAACTCAATATCAAATAGTAATTTCTCTCTTATTACAAGATGAGAAATAGACTGTACTGGTAATATAACGCGGATAGAAGCAAGTGAGAAGTTGTTTGAGAATATTTTTCCCTAGAGAGTATATTTTCTAGCTAAATCTAGGTTTTTTTAATCTGAATAACTAGCAACTTGAAAACTCATTGATTTTTGAGGCAGATTTCAACAATTAATAATTAATAATTACCTATTCCATAATAGAAGGATTGGCTAAAAGGAATTTTTTTCTTCTCTTGCTCGATTCGATATTGGGTTTCACTGCCCGAAATGTTTGCGCAGTATTCCGCAGAAAAACCCTTAGCTTTCCAGAGGGAACGGAAACCCACTCTTGTAGATCTGCTGGGCAATTCAAGTCCGCAGAGTTTTTCATGTCGGCGATAGCCGTTGTGCAAAGCGCTAAACGCCATCGCTCCCTACGGGAAACTTCACTTTTCATGCCAGCGATAGCCGAAAGACAACTTTTTTTCCATGAATGGAAAGCCTTTTTACTTTAATTCTTCGGTAATTTGTGATTATTATCTACTTGATTATGATGTTTTAATAATAATATCTTCTACACCCAAATTTATTAACTTCTTTTCCACTTGGGAAACAACATTTTTTAAATTGATATATATCAATAAATATTCATTTTCTGTATATCTGTATATCTGTGAATATTTCACGGCAAAGGATAATACATCTTTTGGTATATCATCAAATTCAAATAGCTTTTGCCGGATTAATTTACCACCAAAACCAGGTAAATAATTTTGTAATTTAACCCATGAATTATGAAACATATACTTGCTATTAAAAGTGGGTAAAAAACTGTATATTCCTGGAAGTTGATTGATTGATTTTCTCACATCAGTATGCTTTAACATATAATTGTTTTCTGGCTTAGTTAAATCTGAGACAAAAGCTTCAGCATTTCCTAAATAATTTTCAGGTATACCAACATTTCTATATCTTAGATTACAAGGAAAAATAAATCTTTTAATAGGAACAACTGATAAAAATTCAAATAAAGCATCGTTTGTGCTATAAGCACTTTCTTCCTGAGACAGATTTTTATTTTTCTCCTTGATTGAATTTAAATTTTCTTTAGTTAAGATACATTCAAGATAACTCCAATTATTCTTATTTTGAAAAAAATCCTTCAAGATAAAAACAAGAAAAGATGTTGAACTTAAAAGTTTATCTTTCCATGATAATTGTTTAAAACTTGCTTCAATAAAGTCATCTATTTTATTAAAGTGAATTGTAAATAATGGTTCAGATTTAGCAACATATTCTGGATCTTCATAAGCTTGAGAAAGATATTCTAATAATTTAAAATATGTTCCACCATCTGCTAGGATATGATTTATAAAAATAGTTACCCCATAATAGTTTTGATTATGATTCAAAATTACATACAGTAATGGAGTATCTTTATTAATAGCATCTGAAGAATTTTTGGGAATATTGAATTCATTTTTTACGTAACTTTTTGCATCTAATAAGTTATCAAGATTTATCTCCTGTTCATCTAGATCGATATCAATAAAACCAACACCAGATTTTTGTGGGTTACATACAACTTTTAATGGAGAAAACAATTTCTTTACCAATCTCCCTGCCAAAATTGGCACAGTATCTACTATTTGTTGAATTGCTATTTTCAATCTATGAGAATCTATTGGATGTTGATACCAATTTATTACACCATAATAGGGCGCAAGTCTCATTTGACTATCAAATTTTGAAAGTTGATACTCTCGATGCACATTGCTATTTGTAATTAATTCCATTGGTTTTATCTGATTTTTTTATTGCTTGATTTTGCATTGTTTACAGATAATATTATAGTAATTAATATGATTAAATATTGAATATTGGATTTATCTATAGCAATTTACAAAAAGCGTGAAGTACAAAATTCGTTGGTTCTAGGGAATAGAGAGTAGGGATTAGTAATTTGAGAAACAGGGAATAGAAAAGAATAAAAATAACTTTATCTCTGTAACTTGAGAAATGCTATTTCTTGAGCAATATTCTTATAAACATTTTTTACCTCAAATAAATGAGGTAAAAAATTATGATTTGAGGAAAGTCGAAAGATGGTTTTATGTTGCCAGTTTATCTATGTAACAAGAGCTATAATTATTAATTATTTGGTAAATTCATCTCATCGCTTAAAACTTTAATATTTTCTTGAAAAATACTCTCTTATAGTATCTTTACTCAAGATTAAGTTTTTTAGGCATCAGGAATCAAAAAGTATCTCTGTACTTCCGTGCGAAATAGTAAAATTTAGGGTTTGGTATTGAGACTTTCCCGTTAGACTTTGATTTAACGGAAGAGTCTCAAATAATTTAATTCATCCTCATCTACTAGAAAATTTTCTAGACTTTGCTTTTCAATAATTCTTTTTTTGTTCAGGATAAATAAACTTGCCGAAACAGAAAATTATCATGCTATAGCAATGTATTAATTCTCGATAGTTCATGAGCAAAGGGAGGATTTCAAATTCAACCCTGTACAATAGCTAAGAAAAATATTTGGTCGTGGTAAACAAGTAACAATGAATGAGTTTAGCTCCTGTCTACTTTGATATTCTTAAATATCAAAAATATTATTCTACTTGCTCTAAATATTGATTAATATCATCATAAACTCTAGTAAGTTCAGCTTCAGTAGTAATCCGGATCCGCTCATCTCGTAAAGTAATCAAAACTTTAGCAGCAAAAGGACTAGGCCAAATATTAGGATTGCAGAATATTTCTAAAAACACATCTCCTGTATACAGATATTCTGTAGGTTTTTGTGGAGTTGGTTTGCTAGAACCACCAGCAGCATTTTTAGCAGCAACAGATTTTAATTGCTGCATTAATTCAGCTATCGTACTTTGTAAATTTTTTGCAGCTTCAGGAGTAAAATCAAAAGATATAGATCCTTCTACCAAATTCAACGTTAGTTTAGAAGTAGACATAAAAAATCAAATACAAATAAATATAGAGAAACTCTCAGTAATGATAGAACTATATCACATAACCTCAACCTCAAGTTACTGTTAAAGGATCGTGGAAATAATTAACCAGTTACAAAATCATCAAAAGCTTACTAATCAATACTTTTGAATTTTTACTTCCCTGTAGTGGTACTATTTGAAATAGAAAATTAGGCAATTGCCATTTTTGAAAAATTTAGCCTGGATATGATAATATAGAAATTAATTTAATGTGGGTATTTATTGACTTACGATAAAAAAAATTATGCCCAAAAAATAAGGTTTTAAGCCTCCCCTTTCAAGGGGAGCAAAAATAAAATTCTGTATTTCAAGGCTCTTAATTCAGATTTGAGGTACTGATAGAGGTACTGGTAACTGATTACTGAAATAACCCTGAGTCAGTTTACCCATAAATTAATTATTTAATCAAAATTAATATCACTACCTATCTTGGCAAAAGTTAAATCAGCAAGATTTATTTGTTCATATATCTCAAACGGTTGATGAATCCAAGGATTATCAGCCAAATAATCAACGTAGTAATTAGGCTCAAATATTGAACAAGCTTTATACCATAAAACAGCTGTTTTAATTTCCTGAATTTCTTGACTATAATTATCTTGAAGCCAATTAATGGATTCTTTAATACTAATTCCGGAATCTACCAGATCATCAACTAATAAAACATGACTACCCAAAGTATCTGTAGTCATAGTCAAGTTTTTTGCTATTTTAATATTACCTCGCTGCTGAGCCTTAATACCACTATATGAAGAAATAGATAGAATTGCCAAAGGTTTCCTAAAAATGCGAGAGAGAATATCTCCTACTCTTACTCCCCCCCTAGCTAAACAGACAATGTGATTGAACTCCCATTGGGATTGATAAATCTTTGCTGCTAGATATTCAATTGTTTGATGATACTCTGACCAAGAGATATAAATATCACTCATTTATGAATTTGAGAATAATGGTAACAACTTAAAAATAAGTTAATTTTACCCAAAACCACGATTTTTATCTCAAACTACAATCATCATATTCTCTGAAGCAATTTTTTCAATCATTTTTAAATCACATAAATTATTATAGAGGTCTTTCTACATCAGACCTCTATAACTGAAAAATTTTTAGTGGCATAATTCCCATTTTTTATAAGTCGATAGATATAAAATTGCTTAACTTTTGGGGTTATTCAAATTATCAGAAAAGGATTTTTCCATATTATAATTTTTTTTATTAGTCAAGCAGAATAGGAAAGTTTTTAATCAGCCATCTTGAGCCATCCACGACGAATTGCATGAAGTAATCGATTAATTGCTGTTGTATCTTCTTCACTCAGATTATGGTATAAAAATAAATTTCTCAGTTGTTGTCTTTGCTCTTGAGTCAAGATACCAGATCGATAAACTTGGAATACTAATTCTGTAATGATTACTTCCGGTAGAAAAGCTTGATGTAGATAATCCATAAAAGTTAATTGTTATAACTCACTACCTTTAGTATTTCCTATTTAACAATTAATAACTGTGATAAAAAGCTTGACTCCAGGTGATATATCTCATAATAATTAGTGATTTCTGTCACATTATTTAAAGTATAATTATTTACTCAAAATATTAAAAATTATAAATTTTCAAGAATAAAAATGAAGCATGAGAATTTTTTTAAAATATATACTTCTAAACCAGAAGCAAGTCATACTCAAACTCTATCTTATCAAATTCAATAATATGATGTCAATTATTTGAATTAGAGATTTTAAAGTATAAGCAAATTTAAAAAAGGAGATAAGGAACACTCAACTAAGGATAGGTAAACCATAACAGATTGAATATTTGTTTCTATATCAAGAGGACTTAAACATAGCTATTCTTCTTTTTTTAGTGACTAAACCACCACCTTTGCTATTATGAATTATTTAACCCTAGACTGTATTCAAGCTTTAATCTTTAATTGATCAAGAGTCTATTAATCAGCTCCGCTGGGTAAATAGCAATATTAATTGTTATGGAAAAATCTAATTTCAAATAGAGATTATTTTCTAATCTAGATAACCATCACCATTATACAATAATTTCCAAGAATTAAAAAAAACATGAAATCTCAGCAAATAACCTATAAAATCCTAGCAATCATTACTACTCTAATATTGAACTTAATAATATTTGGATGTCAAAAAAATAATCAAATAAAATCAACAGAAAAAAGACAAATAACAACAGTATTACAACAAAAAATTGGGGAAGAAGAAAATAAATTGGAAGAGCGAAGTTTAGCAATTCGTAAAAAACTAGCAGCCATAGACTTAGAAGAATTAGATATTTGGTGGAGAAAAAGAAAAATAGGAGATCCTCATAAATATTTACTACCAGTAATTTTAGCTAGATTAAGCTTAGAAGGTGAACCAGTAGAGAAACTTTATAATCAAGAAAAAACTTGGAAAATTTTGCTGCAACTAGATAAAGATAAACCAAGCATTTATCATTTCCGCAGTTATTTAGATGTGCGGATTTTCTTTTTGTTTCGAGACAAAATGCCGTCAGAAATATTAACATCTTACAAAAATCAACTACAGCTACCGAAAGTTCTACAGTGGACAAAAACTGGAACAGAAAATCATATGTTTATGGGACGTGCATCCGGTTTAGCATTGATGGATGGGAGTGGTTGGCCAGTCGGAGATCCAGCCAGTGAAGCTACAAATGAGGCATGGTTACGAAGTGAACTGAATAAATTTTTAACTATTGGACAAGGAGAATTTCATTCTTCTACTTATTATGGATATAGTATTGGTGGATTGCTTAATATCTATGATTTTGCTCGTGACCCAGAATTAAAAAAACTGGCCAAAGCTTTGCTAGATTGGTACGCAACTAATATGGCATTAAGACTAAGTTGGGGAACTGCTGGAGGTGCTGAAAGTCGAGGCTTTGATCGCAATACCTGGAATAGTGGGTTAAGTACAGTAGCTTGGATCTGGTGGGGAGATGGAACTGAAGCAGCAGAAACAATGGGAAAAGGTAGTGCTAGATTAGCATTAGCACCAGCTCTCAGTAAATATCGTCCCCCAGAACATTTGCGGGCATTAGCTCGTAAGCAAGTACCATTACCATTTAAACTAAGGGCAAGTCATCCTATTTACTATAGCTACTCTCAAGGAAATGGTTTATGGGAGACCTTTTATATAACCCAGGATTATAGTTTAGGAACTTTATTAGAGCCTACTCGTAGTTATCAAGTTGAGGGTACAATTAGGGCACAATATGCTACTTATAAGTTAGTGGTGCGCGATATAAATAGTATGAATAATGCAGTAGTAACTTTAGCAGGTACTTATCATGGAGCGCAGGCAACTGGTCGTAGCCCTGGAGACCAATATGTTCAGGAAAAAGGGGCAGTCATTTTTCAATTAATTCTCAATGATCGAGATTTACAAGCGGGAGTACCTCCGCGATCACATTTAGTCTTACCAAAGCGTTATGGTGAACCAACAAAATATAAAGATTGGTATATTTGGCGCATCGAAAATATTTGGCTATGTGCTAGACCTTGGGGAGATGAAGTAAATTTACAGATACCAGTCTCTGAGAAATCTAGATATAAAGATTATCAAGCAATGGTTGCCAAGGGGAGAAAAACTGCTTGGGTGACTGATGTGGCAAGGGTAGCTGATGTTGGAGATTTTGAAAGTTTGAAGCAGGCGTTGGATAAAACTGAAGTTGATGATAGTGAATGGAATAGTCAGGGCCGTTTGAGTTACATGAGTTTAGCAGGCGATCGCATTATTATGACTTATGACCAAGATGGTGGTATTGGGGATGCTGTTATTAATGGGGAGAAAAGGATTTTAGAGAATTGGCCTGTTTTAGAAAGTCCTTATGCCAAGCAAGAATTGTATAGTGGATTGTTAGAAGTTGATGACCCCAACTTAGGTAAGTGGAAGTTACAAGGTGAGTTAATCGGTCCAGAATGGGAGTGAGTATTTGCTTAATTTTTATCCAGAGAATAAAAAATATACCAGTAAGTAGTACCTAATTAATAAATTAGGATTATGTTGTTATACTATCTGCCAAGACAGCACTTAAGATAGAATTTAA
The DNA here is from genome assembly GCF_050015975.1 of Dapis purpurea BLCC-M126. Lineage (NCBI taxonomy): Bacteria > Bacillati > Cyanobacteriota > Cyanophyceae > Oscillatoriales > Microcoleaceae > Dapis > Dapis purpurea. Next base: position 10,598 of record NZ_JBNHER010000164.1, read on the forward strand.
CAAAAAGTAACACAGAGAGAATTAGCTATGCCATTAAAGTCAACAACTAGACATATTCGTATTTTTGCAGGAATCGTGGAAAAGAATGAACTTGTTCCTGATGATAAGGTATTAACTTTAGATATTGATCCCGATAATGAACTGAACTGGAATGATAGTGCTGTGGAACAGGTTTACCGAAAGTTTGACGAATTGGTAGAATCTTACAGCGGGTCAGATTTAACTGAATATAACCTCCGTTGTATAGGTTCTGATTTAGAACATTTTGTCCGATTGCTATTACAATCAGGTGAAATTACTTATAATCTTGGTAGTCGTGTCAATAACTATAGTCTAGGACTACCTAGAGTAGATGTTGATGCTGAAGCTCAGTAGCAATGCCAACAAAACTCAAATTTAATATCTAATCAAATCCGATAACGGTAATGTTATCGGGTTAAATAATAATTAATCACATCTCTACCTTGTTATTCTGAGAATGTTGCAAAAATTGCTTCATGGAGACCCGACGATTGGCCATAAATTGATTCCAAGCACCGGGGAAAAATTCCTCTAGAGTTTCCACTAAAGCCCAAATTTCAAGATTAACCATTTTGTAATATAATCCATGAGAATGTTTCACTTGAGTCAGCAATTCATCTATCTCTATTGGAGGTAATGACTGCTCATTATTAGTTTCTTGATTAGTAAAATTACTGGAAGGGCTAGAATCAGAATATTGAGACATAAGTAAACCTCATAAGACTGGAACAATATATACTGGAACTAACAGGCTACAACTTACGACTTAGATAATATTTATAGCTTTACTGCAAAATTTTTAGAAAATCTTAACTGTCTTAATTGTATCAAACGTATATATAATAAGGGTACAATAGTTTAATATCAAAAACTGACAACTAGTAATTGGCTTTTTTAGATATTGGAATTATCCGGAAAACTAAGGCACAAAGACCTAATCCAAGCAGCATAGATAATCAAGAGAAATCTCTAATTCAAAGAAATGGCCGAAAGCGGTGAGGACCCCTGATGCAAAACACTATGCCAAAACACTACCTGTGGGCTATAGGTGAAGGGATCGAGACCTATCGGCCAGGAGAAATAATAGCAGATCGCTATCAAGTTCAGTCTGGTAGGATCTTACTAGATACTCAACCAGAAAAAATGCCCCAGATCCCCGAAGAAATTCCGGGTGCAATAGAACCATATTTGAAATTATTTCCCTATCGACTTCATATTCCTCAAGTTTTTGGACTGGTGTCAGTAGCAGGAAACAAAAAGACTACACCAATTTGGTTGTTAGAAGGAGGGCCAATAATTCCAGGAACAGCTAGCTTAATGCCAGAAATAGCTACAGCATGGAAAAATGCTACACCCATGCGACAGCTAAACTGGTTGTGGCAAATAGCCCAACTTTGGCAACCGTTGAATGTGCAAAAAGTAGGTTCTAGTTTACTAAATTCAGAAAATTTGCGGGTAGAAGGGCAATTAGTACGTTTATTAGAACTACAGCCAGATGAAAAATCTGTGACATTGCAGCATTTAGGTCGATTATGGCAGAAATGGGCGAGCAATTCTCACCCAGCAGTAGCAAAATTTTTGAAACAACTGTCTCAGCAAATGATGGCAGGCAAAGTAGAAAATGCCGATCTACTAATAAAACAACTAGATAAAGCTTTAGAAGTATTGGGGCGATCGCAACTTCGGAGCGTTCACATTACCACGGCTACAGATACTGGACCAAATCGTTCTCACAATGAAGATGCTTGTTATCCACCTAGTAAAACTGTGATTAGCTATCCACCTAGTTCTAAAACAGTAGCCATTGTTTGTGATGGCATTGGTGGTCAAGATGGGGGTGAAGAAGCATCTCAGTTAGCAATTAAAGTTCTGTGCCAACAACTGCAAAAGATTCAGGAAAATGGCGATCCTCTAACTATAACTACAAAGTTAGAGGAAACTGCTTGTGCGGCCAATGATGCTATTTGCGATCGCAATGATAATGAGGAACGCCACGGTCGTCAACGGATGGGAACCACCCTAGTGATGGCACTTGCCCATCTGCACGAAATCTACATCACTCATATAGGAGATAGTCGTGCTTACTGGATTACTCCTAACAGATGCTATCAAGTAACTGTAGATGATGATGTCGCTAGTCGTCAAGTTAGATTAGGTTATTCTCTATATAATGATGCCATCAAACAAGTTGCATCAGGTGCCCTAGTACAAGCTTTGGGTATTACTACCTCAATAGCTCTACATCCCACGGTACAACGTTTTCCTATAGATGAGGATAGTATTTTCTTGATTTGTTCCGATGGTTTAAGTGATAAAGAGCGAGTAGAAGAATATTGGCAAACAGAAATATTACCATTACTAGATGGAAAAATTGATCTAGCTACAGTTAGAGATAAATTAATAGAAATTGCTAACACCAAAAATGGGCATGATAATGTGACAGTAGCTTTAGTGCATTATCAGGTAACATCTAAAGGTCAGATGACAGAATTATCACTCCTGCCTATAGAGGTTAAGTCTGCACATTCAGAAAAGCCATTTGTTGAGCAGAAACCAGAATATAGAAGCGGGTGGTTTTACCTGTTAGGGATTTTTATACTTTTGGGATTAGGGGGAATATTAGCATATTTTTTAAGTCCTATAGCAACTGACTTAATTGAAATTACAGAACCAACAAACAATATTTCTGATAATCAGATTGTGAAAAAGATCGAAAAACCCAGTTTATCAGCAACTCCTACATTTTCTCCGACCTTATCCTTAGATGTAGGTTCATTCATATTGATTAGTGCTAGCGACTCTCCAACTGAGACATTAAACGAACCCATTGAATTACTCACTAGCACCAGAGATAATACTGTTAAAGGTAGAGTTGCTAATGGTAGTATTCTCAAAATAACCAGAAAATTTTATCAGCCTGAAGAAATTTGGTTAGAATTAGAGGTATGCTCAACTACAAAATCATCAAGTATCGATCCAGAATTTATCTATTACTTACAACCAAAAGATGTAGGTTGGATTGAACAAGTTAAAATAGACAGTCATTTAGATATAATTAATCTCTTTGAGGTAAATAAAGAACAATTAGATGGGTGTGTTATGGATTAGTAAAATTCAGCCAAATATTAATTTGAGCCAGATTTGTGAGCAATTTCCATATAACTTAAAAGCCAATTGGCCATAGTAGCACGACGAGCTTGCACAGGAGTAAACTCACCAATTTTATAACCTTTGAAACCCAATTTTTGTTTCAATAATTGTTTATTTTCTCGAGGAATAGAGCGAGTCAACTTCACAGTGGGCGGACGAAATTCAATAAAATTTGGAGGTTCTGGATAGTCTTCGCGCCACTCTGGTGCTACCCTCGAAATATCCCACTTACCAGTAGTATCATCATAGCGATAACCAAGATAATACCAAACTAATTGATTAACAGTATTGTCATCTATTTTTTCATCAATAATTGCCTGAATAGTTTCTGTGTTCAGTGATGGTAGTTCAGACATAAAACCTGATTCCTTAAAACTTAATTTAGATGATTTGTTCTTGAAAGTATTTTAGAGGCAGAAACTGCCTCCCATATAACTAAGACTGACATATTACCATTAATACATCGGGTTGAAATCAATGATTATTTGCAGATAATACACGAATTTTCGTCGAGAAACCCGGTTTTTGGGTAAATCCTGATAACTTAATTTTTCAGTTGTTAGCTATTAGTTAAGAAATACCTTCTTTTTGTGCCATTGATAACATTAAATCTAGAACTCGATTTGAATAACCCCACTCATTATCATACCAAGAAACAACTTTAAAGAAATTAGAATTGAGTTCAATTCCTGCACCTGCATCAAAAATACTAGAGTGAGGATCACTGGTAAAATCAGTAGAAGCTACAGGATCTTCAGTATAGCCAAGAATACCTTTCATCGAACCATCAGCAGCAGTTTTCATTGCTGCACAAATATCCTTGTAGCTAGTTGACTTCTCAGTTTTAAAAGTTAAATCAACCACAGAAACATCAGGAGTAGGCACTCGGAATGCCATACCAGTTAGTTTTCCTTTTAAGTGTGGTAAAACTAGAGTTACTGCTTTTGCAGCACCAGTAGCAGCAGGAATAATATTTTGAGCAGCACTACGTCCACCCCTTAAATCTTTTTTACTTGGACCATCTACAGTTGGTTGAGTAGCAGTCATAGCGTGAACAGTTGTCATTAGACCTTCTGTCAAACCAAAATTATCGTCAATAACTTTGGCAATAGGAGCTAAACAGTTAGTAGTACAGCTAGCATTAGAAACAATTGTATCTTGAGCAGGATCGAACAAATCATGATTCACACCCATCAGCAAAGTTTTTACTTTGTCAGGATCTTTAGTAGGAGCTGAAATAATTACCCGCTTTGCACCTGCTGTCAAATGATTTGAAGCACCATCAAAAGTTGTAAATAATCCTGTAGACTCGACGACATAATCTGCACCTTTTTCTTTCCATGGTAATTCAGCAGGGTTTCTAACTGAAACACAGGGAATCAACTTTCCGTTGATTGTTATGCCATCATCAGAAGCGGTTACTTCCCCTTGGAAACGTCCGTGAGTTGAATCATATTTTAATAAATAAGCTAAATTCTGGGGTGGTACTAAGTCGTTAATTCCCACAAACTCGATCAAGTCTGGGTAGTTTAGTCCAGCACGGAATACTAGACGTCCAATACGGCCAAATCCATTGATGGCTACTTTTAAAGGCATGGATACAACTCCTGTATAACTAAAAGTTTTATAACTATTAGGACTTACCGATTAGAAATTATCACAAGGACAATTGGTCTAAATTATTCTTTTCCATATCTTAATAATCTTTAGGCCAGATGATGAAGGTATTATGGGACACCTAGCAGTTATATTTGGATTGTACAGGAAATATCTTGGAATTAGGCAACGATGAATAAACAAGTAATATCCAAAAAGATATAGCAATCCTATTTCAATTGGAATACTTTCGTGGTAGTTAGGCAGGAGTCAGGAGTAAGCATTTTCAAGGTTTTTCGTCAATCTTAACTATTAGAAAAATTCTCAAAAATCATTTATAATTGTTATATTTAGAGGCTTATGTTAGGGTGGCCTCTAGATTGTTATGTCGCGCAGCCAAACACAACCTAAAAATAATTTTTCCAGAGAATATTCTGTTAAAGCTGACATCAGTGAAAACTACTGCGTAAATATACAGTAATTTTACTATGATTGTTTCTGTAAAACAACTATTTATTTAAAATTAGCAGATATGCTTTTTAAAAATCCGTAATTTTTCTGAAGTTTAATTATCTAAAACTATATAATTATCCTCAGCGATCACCCTGATTTTTTAATATTATTTTAGATGAATATACTGATAAAAAAAATCATACATAAATATTTAATAAATATATACAAAAAAGTTGTAATTTAGTCAAATAATAAGCGATACTATTAATAGTTAAACAATAGGAATTCAAGGATATAGAAATGAACAAGATTACTATACCAACAGTTTTAGATTTAGAAGTAGAGGGTTTAGCTCCTAGTAATGCAATTATAATTAACTTGAAGCCCAGAAAAACCGTCAGTAATGCTAAGATAAACCAATTAGGTACAGGTTATATCCTTCAAGGTAATGCTCAGGAAGATTTTGGTTTGCCGGGCCTTTCAATTGAGTAGACCACTCAAATCTTGAAGGAGTTAAGATTTAGTCTTTTGGTTACTTTTTATCCTTGTTAAAATGTCTGTACTATCTTCTTTATAACAGAGTAATATTTACAATTTAACTAAATATTTAATTTAATATCAGTACTTATCAGTAAGCTTATTGTATAAATAAATCCTCTCAAACCACCTTTTTCAAAAATACTTGAAGTTTAAAATAAAATCTCACAACAGGTGAAAAATGCTATATAAGATCTGCTAAATTCAGCCAAATTATAAAGTCATAAGTACCTGTACCAAATTAATTTAACCTTTTTAAGGGAGTAGGGAGGTTAAACAATTGTCATTGCGACAGAAAGGAAGCAATCTTAAGTAAAAGATAGATTGCTTCCCTGTACTTTGTTCCAGTCGCTACGGACTTACAGTAACTAACTATTCCGACTTGATATTAGAACTTAGTAAGGGTTTTATACCAAGCGATCATTTTTGTTATCTAATTTTTAGGCGTTTGTGGTTCCTTTCTAACTGCCTCATCAATATTAGAATCAGCACTTTCTGTAGTAGAATCAGCTTGATTTTCCAATGAACCATTAGTTAAAGTATGCCCATTATGATGATCTTTGATACTATTATCAACAGATCCATTTCCATTAAGATGATCGTCATCATAATCTGATAAACTATCCTCATCTAACTGCTCAGGTTTTTCACCCTTCAAAAATCGGGACTCAAAAGTCTTAATTGCTATATACAAATTAGGAGTAATCAACAAACTCAAAAGCGTACCAACTAACATTCCTCCAAATATTGCAGTACCCAGAGACCAACGACTACCTACACCTGCACCCGTAGCTACAACTAGAGGCCAGAAACCAATCAAACTAGAAATTGCAGTCATCTGAATCGGCCGAAAACGTTGTTCTGCTGCTGTAACCGCTGCTTTAGTAATGTCTAAACCCTTATCCCTTAACTGGTTAGCAAACTCCACAATTAGAATAGAGTTCTTAGAAGCCAAACCAATTAACATCACCAAAGCAACCTGACAATATACGTCATTCGTCACTACAGGCCAAACTCCACCTGCCATTGGCACATTTGCTCGGAACCAAACTGCACAAAGTGCTCCTAATACCGCCAGTGGTACTGACAGGATAATAATAGTTGGGTCAATGTAACTTTCATACTGAGCTGCAAGTACCAAGAATACCATCACAACCCCCAAACCAAAAATGATTGGCGCTGAACCACCAGAAGATTTTTCTTCCAAAGCACTACCCTGCCAAGCATAACCAAAACCAGGGTCTAATACTTCTGCTGAAGCAGCCTCCATCGCAGCGATCGCTTGTCCAGAACTATAACCAGGAGCGGGGTTGCCCTGGATTTTCAGAGACCGGAAAATATTGTAGTGAGTAATTGTTTCTGGGCCTGTAAAGTCAGTTATTCTTACCAGACTACCCAAGGGAATCATTTCGTTATTTTGAGAACGAACATAAAATTGGTTAATATCTTCAGGGTTAGAGCGGTATTGTGGTTCTGCTTGAGCATAAACGCGATATTGACGTTGACCTAGAACAAAATCATTGACATAAGAAGAACCTAAGAAAGTTTGCAATGTCGAGAATACATCGTTAATTCTGACATTTAGAGCTTTAGCTCGGTCTCGCAATACTTCTATCCGCTTCTGAGGTTTATTAGCTGCGAATTGAGTGAAAACTCCCTGAGTTGCAGGGTACTTGTCAGAATTAACAGCACCAATTAATTTCTGAGCATTATCTACTAAAGCTTCAATGGGTAAGTTACCACTGCGGTCTTGTAACTGAAATTCAAAACCACCTGTATTACTCATTCCTTGTACAGGAGGTGCATTAACAGCAAAAGCTCTCACCTCTGTAACATCCTGTAATGAAGCATTGACCTTTCTCAGAACTCCATAAACTGACTGTTCTGAATTAGGTCGTTCATCCCAAGGTCTCAGCAAGACGAACATAATTCCCTGACTAGGGTTATTACCGTCAAACCCGAATCCCGCAGCACCAAAAGCAGATTCGATATCATCAATTTCCAAAAGTTTATCTGTAATTTTCTCTGTCGCTCTAGCTGTATAGTTAACTGAAACACCGTCAGGAGCACTATAGAGAACCAGAAAATATCCCTGATCTTCTTCTGGCACAAATCCAGCAGGGACTATACCATACATCAAAACAGTTGCCACTAACCCCGCAATAAAAATCCCCATTACCAATACATTTATGCGGGTGAGAAACCTCACAAATTTAGCATATTGGTCTTGCAGCCAACCAAAACCCTGATTAAATTTATCAAACAACCAGCCTAGAGGTCCTGTTGTTTCTTGCTTAGGTCGCAATAATAGGGCAGACATTGTGGGAGAAAAGGTAAGAGCGTTAAAGGTAGAACAGGCAACAGCGAAAGCAATAGTCAGTGCAAACTGTTTGTAAATAATCCCCACAGTTCCAGGGAAGAAAGAAACAGGAATAAAAACTGCCATCAATACTAATGATGTAGCAATAGTCGCACCTGTTAATTCTTCCATCGAATCTAATGCTGCTTGCCGTGCTTTCATCCCTTGCTCAATTTTAGTCGAGACTGCTTCTACAATTACAATCGCGTCATCTACCACTAGACCTGATGCCAGGGTACAAGCAAACAATGTTAATGTGTTAAGTTCAAACCCTGCTATCTTCAAACCTGCCATTGCCCCAATTAAAGCTACAGGAATAGCAATAGCTGGAACTAAGGTAGCCCGCCAATCTTGTAGGAATATAAAGATAATTAGAACCACTAAGCTAACGGCTTGGAAAAGGGTGACAACAACCTCTTTCAAAGATACAGTTACAAATAAAGTTGTATCATAAGCAATTTTATATTCTAATCCAGGAGGAAAATTCTTACTCAGCTCTGCAAGTGTTGCTTTCACCTCACCGGCAGTTTCTAGAGCGTTACTACCTGGAAGTTGATAAACTGCCATCCCTACTGTTGGACTGTTATTATAAGTTGCTATCATTTCATAATTTTCTGCTCCCAGTTCTGCTCTCCCAACATCTTTAACTTTTACCAGAGTGCCATTTTCACCTACTTTTAGCACCATTTCTTCAAATTCTGAAGCTTCCGTGAATCTACCAATTGCTCGTAGAGGGATTTCAAATTTTTGCTCAGGTGCTGCCGGAGCTTGACCAATTTTTCCTGCACCTACTTGAATATTTTGTTCTTGTAAAGCGTTTACAACATCTTGAGCAGTAATTCCACGAGCTGTCATTCTTTGAGGGTCTAACCAGATCCTCATTGCATATTGACGTTCTCCCAAATAGGAAACCTGACCTACACCAGTGATACGTTTAATCTGATCGTTAACATTCAGGTCAAGGTAATTACTGATAAAAATCTCATCATATAGATAATTACCACTCTCGTCTTCTTCAGGATTAAAAGCGATTACCAAGAGGATACTAGGAGATGATTTTTCAGTTGTTACCCCCGTTTGTTTAACTGCATCAGGTAGTCCTGATTCCGCTTGAGATACTCGGTTTTGAACGTTAACCTGAGCGGTATTTCGATCTATTTCGGTGGGGAAGGCAACATTAATACTTGTGGTTCCATTATTACTGGTGTTGGAGTACATATATTTCATGTCTTCAACACCGTTAATTTCCCTTTCCAGAATTGTTGTGACTGTATTTTCTGCCGTTTGAGCATCAGCTCCAATGTAACTTGTTGTTACCTGAACCTGTGTATTGGCAAGCTGAGGCAACTGGGCAATGGGCAATAAAGGAATACTGATTACGCCTACTAGGACAATCAGTATTGTGCAGACTGTCGTTAATACAGGCCGCTTAATAAAGTTATCTGCAATACTTAAGAGCATGAGCTTCTCAGAAATTTAGTAATTGGGTTTATATTATAGATATAGAACTTAAGGTTTTATTGACATAAAGTACAACAAATGCTAGTTGAAATAATACTATAGCAATTCTATTTTGAGTGTTAATATTTGTAGTGGACCGATACAGCTAATTGAGTTCCAAACTTTTAGTAGAGCGACACAATGGGGCAATAGTAGGGGCTGGTTTTATTAGAAATTTTCATATTCACCCTCAGATTAAATAAACCTACCTTCAGGACGGTGGATTGTATCATTGGGGACGGGTTGATGTGACTCAAGATGAAAAGTTGTTAATTTAATGGTGAAACCCGCCCCTAAGTCCCCTGATTACCTATTATTCATCCTTTGACTCTTGAGGTTGAGATTCACTTGGATTTCCTAACTGAGACTCATCCCTAATGGGCACACCATTTCGCAATTTGACTACCCCAGAAACTACAATATTATCACTACCTTTCAATCCATCAACTACCTGATAATTTTGACCTTGAATACTTCCTAAATTTATAGGTTTCTGGGTTGCTACCAACTTTTTCTCACCATCCATTATTTTCTCTTCAGCAAGAAAAACAAAAGCTTGGTCTCCAATCTTGGTAACTGCTGTAGTTGGAATTGTTAAGCCTTGACCTTCTTCCCAGATAACTCTTGCTCTTACCTGTTGGTTAGTTTGGAGTTTCTTTTGAGTATTGTTATATATTGTCTTGACTAAAACAGTTTGAGTTCCTAAACCTGTATCTGAAGATATAAAAGATACCCGACTGGTACCAATTAATTTACCTGTGCTTTGATTTAGTAAATCAACTCGTGTACCTAGTCTAATTTGAGGTAGTCGATCTATGGGAATATCAATTCTAACTTCTAAAGTGGTATTATCCTGAATAGTGGTTAGCTCAGTTTGGGGGTCTACATAATCACCAACTTTCGGTCCTACATCCCCAAGTGTCCCACTAATGGGAGCAACAATATCGTAGTATTGCAATTGTACCTGTTCTGCTACGGCATTTGCCTGAGCTTGTTGTAGTTGACCACGAGTTGTATTGATTTGAGCTTCCTGAGCTGCAATAAGTTCATCTTGACTAGCAATTTGAGCATCTAGAGTCTCAATGCGACGCTCCAAGTCTGTTCTAGCAGTTTCTACCTGTGCTTTAGATGAATCTATAACTTCTTTTTGAGCTGCTATTTGAGCAGTTAAGGTAGTGGTGCTACGTTCTAGATCTTTTTTGGCACTTTCTACCTGTGCTTTAGCTGCATCTATGACTTCTCTTTGAGATGCTATTTGAGCGGTTAGGGTAGTGGTGCGACGTTGTAAGTCTTTTTCGGCACTTTCTACCCGTGCTGCTGCTGCTTCAATTTCTTGGTCTATATTATCTATTTCAGCTTCAGCTTGTTTGATGTCGCGAGTAGTTTGGTCAAACCTTTCTTTAGGAACTACTCCTTGTTCATATAATGTGGAAAATCTTTCTTGTTCAATGTTTTGGTATTCTAGTACCGCTGTTCTTCTATCTTTTTCAGCCTTCTGCGCTCGTAAAGCTGCTTGAGCATCTTCTAGTTGTGCTTCTTCTGATAAAGAATTCAACTCAGCAATTAATCTATTTAGTTCTTGACGTTCTGACCTAAGATTTGCTTCAGCATTTTGTAAATTAGCTTCTTCAGATAGAGACCTCAATTCAGCTAGTAACCTGTTTAATTCCTGACGTTCTTGGCGGAGGTTAGCTTCGGCACTCTCTAAGTTAGACCGTTCGGAAATTAAATTTCTTTCTGCTATTAGTTCTCTTTTGTCATCTCTCAAGGATCTTAGTTGAGCTTCCGCACTATCCAATTGTGCCTTAGCTGAACTTATTTGAGCAATATTACTATCCAGAACTGCCTGTTGTCGAGAAGGATCTATTTGCAGAATAGGGTCTCCTTTTTTCACACGGTTCCCTAATGATGCAAATACTTGGCTTATTTGTCCATCAACTCTTGGTCTAATAATTGCTTTTTCTTTTCCTTCTAATGTTGCAACATATTCTGTGCTGTCTGCAACTTGAGTCTCATCAACTCTTGCTATTTCGACTGCTGTAGCTGGAGGTGCTGGTGGTGGTGCACTACCTCCACAGGAACTTAACAACAGGGCAGATAATAGCAAGGGCCAATATTTAGTCTGTTTAACTAATTTGCTATCCATTGGTCTTAAGTTCACTTGTAAATATCTCCTAAGTTTTAGCTAGCTCTTAAATTTAAGTAATTATGGAATTATTTAAGTTTTGAATATTAGATGCTTTATGCTAACATATAAACTATAAAAGTCATGGCAAAATCGTCTTTTTTCACAACATAATTTTAAGAATATTTACACTAGCAAAAGAATAGTGTTCAAATAAGTTTACATTTAATTAAATATCTATTTCGTAGAGTATAAAAAAAATCTTAAATTATTCAAATTTTCAGTTTTTTTCTTTATAATGAAAGTTTTAATTTAGATATAAGTAAGTTTAGGTGGGTTTATCTAATTAAAAGTAAAAAAATGATCTGGGCGAGTGTTAGATGAAAGCCTTGAAAAATTAATTAGCGATGTAGTCCTAAAACCACCCCCTAATAGACTGATACAGAAAAGTGAATTTGTGTTAGGGAGGTTCTATTTGATTGAATATTTAATTTATACCAATTCCCATACTAGTAAGGTACAAAATTTTAGGTTTGAGGGAACAGAAAACAGGTAACAGGGAATAGAAAATAACAGACAAAACTGTACCTCATAACTTTCAGAATTGCTGTATGTATTAATTTGAATAATATTATGTTCGGTTAAATAGTTATACATAATTATAGCTCGTAGTAGGGCTTCAGCCCTATTACAGACAAAAACTTTATTATAAGTGATATCCGCAATTCGTAGCTCCCCCGGAGGGGGCACATGATATAAGAGCCTAACTGATAGCTGTTTTGCTACCGCACAACTCCATTTTTCATGTTCCATAAAACGTTACGAGATATGTTTACGCAGCATTCTATAGAACCCCTAAGAGCTCTATATAATTATGCAAGTTAAGTCTATTCGTGCATCAAGAATGAGGAAAAATTATCTCAAGGAGTGTTGAATTTTTTTTATTATTTCTCCCCACATCTTCCCTCTTTCCTCTTTCCCAATTATTAATTATTAATTATTAATAATTAAATAATTCTGGTTTAAAGCCGGACCTTGGATAGGGGAAAAAGCGGTTGAGGGATGGCGAGGTTTCCCGCTCTTAACAGAGCCGCTCCGCTAACGCCATATCCAATCGACCAAGAGAGCGGTCGTTTGCGGAGCA
>NZ_JBNHER010000165.1:0-2724 GCF_050015975.1 Dapis purpurea BLCC-M126
TTAGCTTCTGTTGAAGCTCCTGCTATCAAGGGTTAATTTTTAACTGATTGATTAAATCTTAATTACTAAAAAAACCCCTCCCTTTAGGAGGGGTTTTTTTTATTTGTTTGATGAAAAATTTTAAGATATAACACTACGCATTCAGGGCGCGGACATTTCTAAATCCTGTTTGCGCAGTATTCCGTAGGAAAACCCTTTGACAGTTTACCCCATACCTATTCCCTATTCCCTATTCCCTAGCGCTATAAAGGTTGGATAAATATGAAAATTACTAATAAAATTACAAAGTCAATATTTGTTAGTTGCACAGCTCTGGTATTAATATTTGGGTCTTTTTCTAAAGAAGTAAATGCACAAAATGTAACAGAGGCTCCAGGAGGTAGCACAGGTTGGGAGCCTGTTTCTACTACAAATGAGTCAGATTGTGCAGCTAAAGCAGTACAGAAAATGAGCAGTTTAGTAGCAACAGGACTAATCAAAACTGTGACTGGTGCATCTTCTCGGTATGCAAGAGGCAATGCTGTTTTTAATATTGTCTGTCATAAGGATGGTAAGTATGTTGGAGTTGATATTATATGTTTTGGTAAATGTGTAAATGATACTTATGATATTCGTTCCCAGATAGAAAAAATGCTGAGAAATGGTTGGTAAATCAAAATTTAAATTAAATTTATGCAAAAAATCAAAGTTTCCTAAAATTTGGTTTTCTAACTTATTAACTATTCTTACTTTTACACAATATATAATTGAACTACAAATAAGACTTAGACAAAAACAATATATTCAATAAGTAGTAACAGGACTTACGCAAAGCTACTATATATAGAGTTCAAAAACTATAACGTTATAGTTTTTACGCTATATATGTGGTATCTCTGTAAGTTATAAGTAAATTAACACCATCATGCTGATAGTAATTATATTTGTAGTGTTTAGAACTCAAAAATTGGTAAATCGTATGTACAGAAGCTTTAATATAGTTAGACCACAGTAGGTAAGTTCCATGGAATGTCCCTACAAAGTTTTGATTGTAACGTAAAGTCATCTATCTTAAAAGCTATAAAAAAACTAACTTTCCGTGTTCTGATATCTAAGTGTTAATTCAGTTTATGCTAAAAAATAAGACATTAAATATATAGACTGAATTTTTATGGAATCTACTGTCAATTTTCCAATTGAAGAGAAAGTACCAGAAAAATTGCCAGTGATAGAAACTTCTAATTTAGCTAAATCATACCGCACTGGCTTTTGGATGAATCAAAAAATAGAGTCTCTTAAAAACTGTAATTTGACAGTTTATCAAGGGGAAACTTTTGGACTTTTGGGGCAGAATGGTGCAGGTAAAACTACCCTACTTAAAACTTTATTAGGAATTGTTTGCCCTACCTCTGGCTCAGGAATTTTATTAGGGCAACCCATAGGCGATCGCCCGGTTAAAGAAAAAATTGGCTACTTACCAGAAAATCCCTATTTTTATGACTACTTAACTGGATGGGAATTTTTGGAGTTTGTAGCAGGATTATTTCAAATATCTAAATCAATACAAAAACAAAGAATTCCAGAGTTACTTGAATTAGTTGGATTATCTAAATCAACAGCTATTAGAAAACAACTACGTCAATATTCTAAAGGGATGTTGCAAAGAGTTGGTATGGCGCAAGCTTTGATTAATGACCCAGAGTTAGTGTTTTTAGATGAACCTATGTCAGGTTTAGATCCAATGGGGCGTTATCAAATCAGAGAAATTATTGTCTCACTTAAAGAACAAGGAAAGACTATTTTTTTTAATAGTCATGTTTTATCAGATGTGGAGAAAATTTGCGATCGTATTGCTATCCTTGCAGAAGGAGAATTAATTTGTATCGGTACTTTGGATGAAATATTAGGTACAAATGAAACCTATTATGTTAAGGGTAAAAGTGGTAATCTGGAAATACTTAAACAATGGATACCAGATTTAGAATTTGAAAATAATTTTTGGCAAGGTCATTTGCAGGGAGATCCTCAAGAATTTTTAGTTAGTCTAGGATTAATGAAAGCTACACTAATTAATATGAATATAGAAAGGATTAGTCTGGAAGAATATTTTATGCAGCAACTGCGAGAAAGGGGAGTTTTTTCTAGTCATTAGAATTCTCAAACAAGTAATTTTCATAGGGAAATGGCTCTCGCTGAGATGAAAGGTAAAGTTTTTTATCTGACAATGCTATGCTTTCACTTTTACTTCTTGACTTTTGCCTTTAAAACACTTCAAAATTAATACATTTGTTACTCTTCTTGTGAAAGTTTTAATCCCACATTGCGCAGTTCAATTTGTAGTATCAAAATTAGCATGAAAAGCCGTGATTTGGTAATTATTTATACTCTATGAATTATCTATATTTAACTTTCTCAAGAGTCAAATTATCAGGAAAATATTAAGACATAAATACTTACTTAATTGTTGACTATTATGACTTTCTCCTGGATTATGAGTCCTAAATTCTGATTCCTCGTTTGGTACTACATTTTGTTGTGCGGAATGTAGGTTTAATAGCAGTAATACCAATTTAATAAATGTTTGTTACCCAATTATTAATTATTAATTATTAATAATTAAATAATCCTCGTTTAAAGCCTCCCCTTGGATAGGGGAAAAAGCGGTCGTTTGCGGAGCATTCCGTTAGGATGGGATGGCGAGGTTTCCTCGCCATATCCAATCGACCAAGAGAGCGGTCGTTTGCG
>NZ_JBNHER010000166.1:0-9371 GCF_050015975.1 Dapis purpurea BLCC-M126
AATAATTCTGGTTTAAAGCCTCCCCTTGGATAGGGGAAAAAGCGGTCGAGGGATGCCGAGGTCTCCTCGGCATATCCAATCGACCAAGAGAGCGGTTGTTTGCGGAGCAGTCCGTTAGGATGGGATGGCGAGGTTTCCCGCTCTTGCAGAGCCGCTAACGCTAACGCCATATCCAATCGACCAAGAGAAAAGTGCTAGGATATTTCCTTATCTTCAATTCCCGAACGGTTTTAACCTTCTTGTAATTATCAATTATCCATTATCAATTATCAATTAATGAATCCTACCTCCTCTAAATTCCCTATTTATCCTGACTCCTGACTACTGACTCCTACACCTACCAAAAAACTTTATTCAGCAAATCCTTTTTAGTTATTATACCAATTTCCAAAAGTAATTCTTTTTTCATCCTGCTTATAAGGAGCCATGTAAAAGACTGTTTGTAAAATAATTCTTAAGAGAGCAAAGAAGTGACTAAAATCTAAAAGCGATAATACTTCAAGGGATTGAAAGAAGGTAGATAGAGAAGTATTCAGTACATATATTCCTAGATTTAATAGCGACAAATATTTGTCTTGATTTCTTCCTCCCTATTCCCTGTTCCCTATCTCCTTTTTATCTTTCCTGATACATTCAATCTCTAAAAATAAATTGTACAAATTTTATCTAGGATAAATTGTGAAATATAGCTTCCATCAAAAAAACTATTCAGGTTATTTTTACACGAGTTCTAATAGACTATTTGTTCAACGAATATTATACTAAATTCGGTTATCTATAGTGTTGGGCTAAAGCCCAACTACAAACAAAATCTCTGATGATGCATAAACCTGGTTTATAGCTATATTTTTTCTAGGTTAAAATGGAATCTCAATCACAAATTCTACTCCTGCCCCTGGTGTAGAATTACAAGTTAGTTTACCCTGATGTTTTTCAACAATAATTGAATAGCTAATTGACAAACCTAAACCAGTACCAGAACCGACTGGTTTAGTAGTAAAAAATGGGTCAAATATCTTCTTTTGATTTTCCAGACTAATACCAGGGCCATTATCAGCAATTTTGATTTTTACAGTCCGGTTTATGGTAATTTCCGTAGTAATAGTAATAGTAGGTTGCTGTTCTAATTCACTCTGATTATTTCTCATCTCTTCCAAAGCATCAATACCATTATTAAGAATATTCATAAATACTTGATTTAGTTGGGAAGCGTAACAGTTAAACAATGGTATATCCTCATAATTTTTAACCACCTTAATTTCTGATTTTCCTCTTTGAGAATTGAGTCGATTTTGTAAAATAAGTAAAGTGCTATCAATACCATGATGAATATTTACAGGTTTCATATTTGATTCATCTAATCTAGAAAAATTTCGCAGGGATACCACAATTTTTTGAATTCTTTCAGAACCACTTTTAATAGAATTTAGTAATTCTTCTAAATCTTCAGTTAAAAAATCTAAATCGATTTCTTCTCTCAATTCTTCGATTTTATCTGTAGTATGAGGATATTCTTCTTGATAAAGAGCGATTAAACCTAGCAAATCTTGGCTATATTCGATAGCGTGATTGATGTTGCCATAGATAAAATTGTTGGGATTATTAATCTCGTGAGCAATTCCTGCTACCATCTGCCCTAAACTAGACATTTTTTCTGTTTGAATTAATTGGGCTTGAGTCTTTTTTAGTTGCTGGAGAGTTTCAGATAAACGTAGATTTTTTTCGTTTAATTCTTGAGTGCGTTCTTTAACTTTATCCTCTAAGGTATGACTATATTCTTCTAGTTGATTTTTTGCAGTAGATAAACTTTCATAAAGCTGGGCATTTTCCAAGGAGAAAGCCGCTTGAGTAGTCAGAACTTTTAAGACTTCTAGGCGCTCGCTGCTAAAAGCTCCTAGGGTGAGATTATTTTCTAAATATAGTATGCCAATAAATTGAGCGCGATTAATAATTGGAATACATAAAATACTCTTGGGTTGATAGTTTTGAATGTAAGGATCTCCAGCAAACTGAGCTTCATTAGTAGCATCATCAAGTACCATAGTTTCTTTAGTACGCGCTACATAATAAATCAGGGAAGTAGGAAGCTCCGAAGTGGAGTCAATAGGGAGAGACTCTCTTGCTGTTAGTTGTAATTCTTGCTCTTGGTTACTATCACGAATAGCTCTAGCTTCTATGACTAAATTTTCTGCTTGAGAAAGGATTAAATAACCTTTTTGAGCAGCAGCATTTTCGAGAGTGACTCGCATCAAAACTGAGAGTAAATTCTCTAGTTGAATTTCTCCCGAAATAGCTTGAGTTGCTTTGATTAAACTGTTGAAGTCAAGCGCTACAGAAGTCTCACTGGTTGTATATGTGATAGTTTGAGTAGTTAAGCTACGAGTAGAATTAGGTTCTGGTTGCTGTAGTGGTTTAAGCAGTTCGCCGTAGGATTTTTGCAGGTGTTTGAGTTTAGCAGATGCTCCCCACTGAGCATAAGCGTAGTAAGTTTTGATTAAATATGCTTGGGCAATAGTTTCTTTATTCCATTCTAGATAAAATTTAGCTGCGAGTTCGTTAGCGAGGGCAACTTCTTGAATGTATTCGTTTTCTTTTGCTCCGGCGATCGCTTGTTCATATAGTTCAATTGCTTCTAGATAGTTACCAAGCACCCGATGTTTTTCTGCTTCTACCAGATGAAATTTATGTAAAAAGTTCATAGGAGCATGGTGCGCCCAGATTTCCATCTGTTCCTGGTTGGAGGTAATTTGTTCTAACCACTCTTGTTGTTCTGTTTCTGAACCTTCATTGTAAAGAGCAAGTCGAATTAAAGAACCATAAAAATAGAAAAATACCGGACTATAGTGAGAAGTAACTAGGTGGAGATATGGTTGTCCTGCTCGACAAAATTTTAGAGACTCCTGATAATTACCAAACAGATAACACAAATAAAGTTTATGTAAATTCAAGTATAGCAGTCCAGGATCTTGAAGCTGTGTATTTGTCTCATCAAAAGCTTCTCCAATTAATAGACAGGGATTTTCAGAGCGATCAATTAAATTCAACACCGTCTGTTGACTCATTTGCAACCATGTCAGAGGAGTTTCTTGTTTAATGTTCACGATCGCCTCAATGGCGTTATTAAGCTTTTGAGAAAGTTCTGTTAATTCCCACCCCACAGAGTAAGAATGAAAAGAGTGCAAAAAAATGTTGTAACCAGCAAATTCAAAGTCTCCCCTAGATAAAGCTAGGGAATAACATTCTAGAAATAAAGGTAAAGTGTTTGCTAAATGTTCTTGCCAATGACGCAAATGGTGGTTTGCTACAGTTACTCCTCTGAGAGTATCTCCACCGAAGCGCTCGAATAGTCCAGATATTACCTCAGATAATTCATAAGCTCCTTTAATTTCTCCTTTCTTCCAAAGCAAGATTCCGTAACAGCTATAACCGTAAGCGGAAGTAGGAGTATTACCCCATTCTACAGACAAAGTAACAATAGCAAAAATTATACTCGACCATAATGGGGAACCCACAACAAAAGCTGCTGCTCCTATTAGTCCTAGAAGTTGTATTAAAGCTAACTTTTCAGGATTAGTCATTTCTGGAAGTTGTTTGAGTTCTTCAGTAGAGCGATCGCTCATAAATGACTGGAGTTCTTCAATAGCAGCAAACAACTCTGCTTCTGTTGCTCTGGGGGATAATTTTAATCCTAAATCTTTAATAACAACTACAGCTAGATCGATACCTTTTGTAATTTGGTCTTGAGCAAATTCCGATTTAATTTTAGTCATGTAAACCGGAACTTTATCCAATAAACTTTTAGCTCGTTGTCGTACAACTTCAGCTAAATTTTCCATCTGCTCATACTCACCGAGCAAATACCTCACTTCTGCTGCTTCTACATACATAGCTAACGTTAATTCATAATTCCTTTCCCAACTATTAGCTGTTAACAATTCCAGACCTGTATTTAGATAATTCAGCGTAGCATTATAAGCAGTAGAAACTTTAGCTTTCTTTCCGGCAATTAAATTTAACTCAGCCAGTTGTTCTTTTTCCGGAGGTTCCTCAATTAAATCTACCCCATAATTTAACTGATTCACAATATCAAAAATTCTCTCTTGTCTTTCACTTTCTGGGATATTTTCTAACAATAATCTTCCGATTTTTAAATGAGTTGCTTGTTTTTGCGCTTCTGGTATTAACAAATAAGCCGCTTGCTGTACCCTGTCGTGCAAAAATTTATAACTTGCATCAGTTTCTATTCCCTGAAAATCTGTAGATATATTTGAGTCTTGAGAACTATAAAACTTATAAACTTCTGTCACCGGTAAAATTAATCCTTCTTGCAATCCCTCCCACAAATTCTTTGCTGTTTCTACCACAGATTTTTCTGAGACAATACCTAAAGTTTCTAAATCAAATTTATTTCCTATACAAGCTGCTAATTTCATTACCTCTTGAGTCTGTGGTGACAATTTTTCCAGACGAGTTGCCATAAACTCCACCACATTATCTGTGAGAGACAATAACTTGACTTGAGTAATATCGCATTCCCAATAACCCACCTCATAATTAAACGTAATTAATTCTTCTTTGTACAGTGCTTTGAGAAATTGAGTAATAAAAAAAGGATTTCCTTTAGTTTTTTGATATACCAACTCTGCCAAAGGAAATGCTATTTCTTCAGAACAATGAAGAGTATCTGCTACCAAGGGGTTTATATCGGCAATTAGTTCCAGAGGTTTTAAAGTAATAGTATTAATAATTGCTGAAGTTTTGACAATTTCTTCTAATGTTAATATTAGAGGATGAGTCAGATTTACTTCATTATCCCGATAAGCCCCTAATAATAATAAATATTCACTATTTTTTTCACTCATTAACAATTGCATCAACTTCAAAGAACCTGTATCTGCCCACTGTAGATCGTCTAAAAAAATTACCAATGGATGTTCTTGAGTCGCAAATATTTTAAGAAATTTTAAAAATAGTAAATTAAACCGATTTTCCGCCGCACTTCCTGATAATTCTTCTACGGCTGGTTGAGGAGATATAATGTCTTCTAGTTCCGGAATTACCTCTATAATTACCTGCCCATTTTCTCCCAATTCTGAGAGGATTTTAGTCTTCCATTCCTGTAATTTATTTTCCGTTTCACTCAGCAATTGTCCCATCAAATCTCGAAAGGCTTGTACAAATGCACTAAAAGGTATATTTCTTTGAAATTGGTCAAATTTACCTTTTATAAAATAGCCCCGTTGACGAACTATTGGTTTATGAACTTCGTTAATTACTGCTGTTTTTCCGATTCCCGAAAAACCAGCTACTAACATTATTTCACTACTACCTTGAGCCACTCTTTCAAAAGCATCTAATAAATTATGAACTTCTCCTTGGCGACCATAGAGTTTTTCTGGTATGCTGAAGTGGTCAGATATATCCCGCTTTCCTAACTCAAATATCGAAATTTTTTCGGTTTTTTGCCAAGATTTTAAACAGGTTTCTAAATCCTGTTTTAATCCGAAAATATTCTGATAGCGTTCTTCGGCATTTTTCGCCAGCATTTTCAGAATAATATTATTTACCATTAGAGGTATTTCTGTGTTCAAATCAGCCGGAGGAGTCGGTTTTTTTGCAATGTGTTCGTAAACTAATTCTATGGGGTCTGTTGATAAAAAAGGTAGTTTACTTGTGAGGATTTCATAGAATGTAATTCCTAAAGAATAAAAGTCACTTCGGTAGTCGATACCCCGGTTCATTCTTCCTGTTTGTTCTGGAGACATATATGCTAGAGTACCTTCTAGAACATTGGGGTTGATAATTTCTTGAGTTTCTCTGGGTAATAATGTGGAAATACTAAAGTCAATTAATTTCACTTCTTTTGTGTCAGGATTAATCACAATATTAGAAGGTTTAATATCTTTATGAATAATCTGATGATGGTATAAATCTTCTAATATTTTCACTATTGATAGTGCCAGTTCCAGAAAATTTTCCAGGCTCAGTTTTTGATTAGTTAGGTATGTTTTGAGAGAGACTGCCCCTATATCTTCCATAATTAGGGCATAACCATTACCATATTTTTCTAGTGAGATAGGTTTGATAATTCCAGGTAAGTTAAGATTTTTGGTAATTGTATATTGATGGCGAAACTGTAATAATTCAGAAAATGTAGGGTATTCTTTATTGAGAACTTTGATAACTACTGATTGTTGATTTGTGGTGTTAATTCCACGATAAACAGTAGTTCTTATGCCTGTATAAATTTGTTGAGTTATTTGATAATTTGATAGTTTCATCATGGGAAACGCAATAAATTTATTGCTCTACAGTTTGGCGTTGGTGAATCAAGCTATGAAACATAAATTTTGCCAAATATAAAATGCTTTTCAGTTAATAGCTAGGCCATCGCCATTAAAACACAATCATAGCCGAAATCACCAACGGCTAAAGTTTCTATAGAAGTTATGGCAATAAACACTCTTTTTACCGAAATATTGTGGTTTAAAGCCTCCCCTTTTAAGGGGATAATAAATCAAAATTTTCCTGTTCGTCAATCCTCTTTTTTTCAAGGAGAGGTAATTCTCAATTCTCAATTCTCAATTCTTAATTCTTGAATTCTTGTTTTGTTAAGTGTATTTAAGTAGCTCCTAATATATGGGGAAGTCTATCAAGGAGTCAGGAGACAGCAATCTTTGTTCGTGGGGATTCCAAACCCCAATCAATTGTGGACACCCTGCATAAGTTGAGGATTTATATCAAATCTGGTAGCATTGGTGTAATTAGATCAAGACTCTGCGAAGATGGGGATATCTAGAAATATCTGACAATAGTTTAAGATAGAACATTTTCTTATATCATGTCCGCTTAATTAGTGATAAAAAAATTTTTCCTCCTCAAGCTTCTTTCTTCCTCCTGACTCCTGACTCCTCCCTAAATTATTTATAACTATTCATCCGGATATAATATTATACCCCATAAGGCTTACAGCTAGGAGCCAGTTCCTCGCATCTATCACGCCCAAAAAATTCTAATGACTCCTGACTTCTAGCTAAAAGCTATTAACCGTTCTTATAATCCACATTCCGCAGGTCAAATTGTAACATTGAAAGTAGTATTAAAAAAAACTGTAGGTTGGTAAGTATTTATACTATATATCTCCTGCATTTGACCTTTCTGAGGAGTCAAACGAGCAGGAAAATATTAAACATAAATACTCAATTACTTACTCCTCTTGACCATTATAATTATCTCCTGTCTCCTATTTTTGATACTACATTTTGTTATGCGGAATGTAAGTTATAAACCTACATTTCCTATTAAAAAATGTAATAGAGCATTTTTGATAATTCCTCTATTATATATATTATGTATGTCCGCTAGTACCCTTTGTGTAAACCCAGGCGTGAATATCTACAGGAAATTTAAGTTTTTTTCGGCTTTTAAGCTTTCTCTCCTAGATAAGTAAAGTCTTCTTCCTTATCCATACTGTATAATACCGATGCTACGGAAGATGATATTAGCTGATAATTCTTGAATTATTTTGAACTAACCATAGAATCACGTTCTGCCAACAGACGACGTAATTCTTTTTGTCGAGTGCTGTCTAGTGGAAACTTCCAGATAACTATCGCTGCTAAAAGACTAATTGGAATAGGTACACAAATAAATATATATTTAAGCGCCTCTATTGCCTCGGGAGTATTTTCACCTCCAGGAATAAAACCAATCCAATCTAAAATAGGATAAACTATCCCAACTCCCAAAGCAGAACCAACTTTGTTAGTCATTGTTAACAGAGAATAATAAAGACCTGTACGTTGTGTTCCTGATTCCAAGTTATCATGGTCTGTAAGATCTGCCATAATTGAGCGCAATAAAAACGCTCCTGCACCAGATTCGATTCCGAAAAGAATATTCAATAAGGTATACAACCATAAGTTTCCTGGTTGAACGAGCAATAGACTGACAAGAATTACACAACCATACATTTTAGCTACACCAAAAGTCCGGTGCTTCTCCAACTTATAACTAAGACGCATCCAAAGAGGAATGCCACAAAAACTAGCTACAAAATACAGTAATAGCATCAAACTAGACCATTCACCTATTTCCATGACATAAGTGACAAAAAAAATGTAGATTGAGCCAACAATTCCTGGAGCAAGACCAATCATTAAATCTGCTATTAGCACTCGTATTAGCAGTTTATTTTTCAATAGCAGAGAGGTTGACTGGAAGAAACCAAGTTGACAAGATGGTGCTACAGGTCCTTCTTTGACATTACAAACAGCGATCGCTACAGTGATAGGCAGCAGTATAATTGTAAACCAACCCATAGCAGCAACTTTAGTTCCACTATCAGTACCTCCAGTCTGTTCCAGAATAGTCGGAAGTATCAAAACAGCTAACATACCAAAGACTAAAGCAAATTCTCGCCAACCTTGAACTCGCGCCCGTTCATAATAATCTGATGATAATTCTGCACCCCAAGACATATGAGAAATACTCAGCAGAGTCCAACCGACATACAACAACAGCATCCAAAACAGAAGATAATTTCCTGTAACTGGTGCTTCTGGCATAAAAACTTTGTAGACGCAAATCATTAGAATAGGAACGGATAATATAATCCAATGGCGCCGACGACCTAGAGGAGTTGTTACCCTATCACTTAGAACACCAAGAACTGGATCGGTAAAAACGTCCCAGAAACGGGTAATCATAAACACTGTGCCCACCAGAGAAAGGCCAAGTCCCATTTCTTCTGCATAAAATGGGGGAAGGTAAACTAGAAGAGGAAGGCCAAGAGCAGAAAGCGGTATTCCAGGAGAGACAAAGGCTGCAATAATTTTTTTGGTGAGATTCATCTTGTGTTATTGTTTATGGCCTTGGGAGCAAAATATAAAATTATATTTCATTTTAGGCAGATGAATTAAAAATTACACCAAGTTCTATATTTACTTAAGATTGAGAGATTTATGAGGTTATTGTGATGCGATCGCGATTTGTTATATAGAACCCATTTGGTATCTATTTAAAAATAGAGGGGGAGATGGGGAGATGGGGAGATGGGGTGTATTAGATATCTCCCAAAATCCAATCATCAAATCAATTATTACCCATAAATTATCAATTTCTTATCCCTCCGACCTATTTTCTGGAGATACCAAATGCGTTCTATAGAATTTGTAAACTAGAGAAAATTAATCATCCAATATTGGAGTACACGACTTGGTTTAGTAGAAGAATTATGGCGGCAAGCAATGAATTAGGAAGAGCAATAATTATTAGACCTCTGGGAAAAAGAGGCAGTAGGGAGTAGGGGAAAAGAATTACAGCGCTTTTCAGTTGAGTAGACCACAAAACTGTTGTAGGAGTAATGAGTA
>NZ_JBNHER010000167.1:0-2326 GCF_050015975.1 Dapis purpurea BLCC-M126
AACGCTTTTCATGTCGGCTCAAGCGCCGAAACGCCATATCCAATCGACCAAGAGAGAAAAAATTTTCCTTTTATTCAATCCTCTTCCTTTGAGGGAGAGGTAATTCTCAATTCTCAATTCTCAATTCTCAATTCTTGAACTGTTCGTCAATCCTCTTCTTTTTAAGGAGAGGTAATTCTCAATTCTCAATTCTCAATTCTCAATTCTTGAAACTTTATTTATTCTTCCTTATTTCTTGACAAAGAAATTACAGAAGGATTATTTTTTCCTGAACTAACAGTTATTGTAATAATTTTAGCGTCAATTAATCTTACTTCCCCTGGTGGTTTATCTATGCCTGGATTAATTAAATAAGCAGGAAAACAAGCAGCACTTAAACTCAATCTTATAGCATGACCTTTCTGAATTTTCATACAAGTTGGTTGCAAACAAATTTTCACTGGTAAATCATTATCAACAACCTTAGTATAACCTTGAGTAAAATTGTAAACATTACCATTTTTTGTCACTTCAGATAACACAGCAGAAAGGTCAAAACTACTTGTATCTGCTGTACAATATACATTTACAAAAATATCTCCTGCTATGTGTAAATCTTCGGTTAAAAATTCAGAAGTATAAGTCAAAATATCAGTGCGACAATCTAATTCTGAACGTTCAAAAGAACCAGCAGGAAATGTTGCATGACCACCCAATGCTGGAACAGGTCGCCAAGGGTCATGTACGAATGTATCATCAGCAGAAATATCGGGGCAGCTTTCCGTAAGACTACCCGAATCTTCTCTCATATTAGCAAGTCCTGTACTAGCCAAATAATAGAACTTATAATTATTACTCGGCCAGCAATTAAAATTACGCCATTCGTTACTTCCCATCTCAAATAAAGAAACTGGCGATCGCTCAAATATACCTGTATTTATTCCTTTGAGAAATTGATTAAACCATAATATTTGTAGTTCATCTATAGGACTAGAAGCTCCTAAACCATAATTTACAGCTCCTAGCTTTCTGCCCCAAGGAATATGAGACCACGGACCTACGATTAATTTTTGTAAGAATTTACTGCGACCAGCCATTTCTTTATATAAATGAATTGTACCCCGTAAATAGGTATCAAACCAACCGCCTATATGTAGCATTGGCAAGTCCACATTTTCGATATTTGGTGATAAGTTTTGCCAATATTCACCTGATTGATAATTGTCTATCCACTGATGGTAAAAAGAATCTTGTGCATACTCATTCATTACTTTGGGTAAAGCAGAATTTGTAGTAGATAAAGGCAGGTTTTTGGAAGCTTTATAAAGCTCTTGATAAGATTGTTCATTTCCTTGTAAACGAGCAGTTTCTGTTGCTAGTTGAACCGCCCAACCTAGATTTGTTTGTAGACAAAATGCTCCACCTTCATAAGCCCAGTCTGTATATAAATCATAACCAATCATTCCCGGACAAATTGTTTTTAAAGCAGGAGGTTTAGCACTAGCAGCATATAGTTGAGTCATCCCTTGATAAGAAAATCCATACATTCCTATTTCGCCAGTACTACCTGGTAAATTTGCTGCCCAATTAATAGTATCAATTCCATCTTCAATTTCATGGGCAAATAATTCAAATTTACCTTCGGATGTACCTCGACCCCGCACATCTTGAATAATCACAATATAACCATGAGAAGCGTACCATTTTGGATGAGCATAGACTACCGTTGAGGCGATCGCTCTACCATATGGTTGTCGCATTAATATTACTGGAAATTCGCCTTCTGCATCGGGGCGATAAATATCAGCATCTAAACGTACCCCATCTCTAGTCAGTATAGAAGTAGTTTCTTTAGGTAAAATTTTCATTTTAAATATTTGTTAAGTAACAGAGAATATAAAACAATAAAGGTAAGCATTCAGCCGTCAGCTTTTAGCTTTCAGCTAGATTATAATTTCTAAGTCTCGTCTTGAAATCAAAAATTATTATTGATATATTTCAGATAATTTCTAGCATAAATAAAAGCTACTCAGTTAATATAAGTGTTGTTAAACAAATCCTTACTTAATTCATCAAAAAAGCTGAGAGCTGATTGTTAATAGCTGTTTGCGCAGCATTCCAAAGGAAATGCTTACCAATAAAGTAAAGGATGATAGGAAAGAAAAAGCTTTTCAATAGCCAGCTAATTAAGTAGATATACTAGACAGATTTTATTTGAAAATTTGCCGAAACAGAACAAATAAAAAATATGGAATTTTCAGTATTTCTTTAATTATTCCTTCTTCCTTAGTTAGCTAATTAAGTAGATATACTAGACAGATTTTATTTGAAAATTTGCCGAAACAGA
>NZ_JBNHER010000168.1:0-9029 GCF_050015975.1 Dapis purpurea BLCC-M126
AACGGCATATCCAATCGACCAAGAGAAGAGAAATGATATTTCCCAATCTTCAATCAAGAGCGGTTTTAACCAGAGGTAATTATCAATTATCCATTATCAATGGATAAACAGTCATTTCCTGTCAGTTTTTGTCTCAAACATTGAATTTAATATAAATTCTATAACCTGAAAATATCTAGGAGGGAAATAAAAAAAAGCTGATAGCTAATAGCTGAGTGCTAATGGCTATGAAATTATCGACGATAATTATAAAAGCCACCACCATCACGCCAACCATTGCGCCAGGGATTTACATTAGCAAAACTACCTCCTCTACCATCAACCCAACCACCACGACGACCATTAACCCACCCACCACGACGACCATCACCCCACCTTGGTCTACTAATATTTACCCAACCTCTACCTTTTCTACCATTTTTCCAACCACTACGACCAATATTTACCCAACCTCTACCTTTTTTACCATCACGCCAACCAATGGCAAGGCTATCTGGTTCAATATTTGATTTTTCTTGAACTTGTTCTTCTTTTTCTCTGATAGTTTGTGTAATTCTATTTAAACGATTTTCAACTGTTGGCTGAAGTGGGTGATTTTCTGTAGCATTAGCTATGGGAATATTCAGTGTGGATAAAGCTAATAAAAAACCAACCCAACTACTTTTTGTAGAAATTTTTATCATATTTATTTTCCTATAAATTTTGCCTAAAAACTTAGAGCTAAATTATTATCGACGGTTGTAAAAACCACCACGATCACCCCAACCATTACGCCAGGGATTTACATTAGCAAAACTACCTCCTTTACCATCTTTCCAACCACCACGACGAGCATTAACCCAACCTCTATTTTTACCATCACCCCAACCTCGACCTCTACGAGTATCAACCCAACCTCTATTTTTACCATCACCCCAACCTAATGCGATACGCTCTGGTTCAAAATCTGATGAATTTTGAAGTTGTTCTTCCTTTTGTTTAATAGCAGCTGTAATTCTATTGAGCCTATTTTCAACTGTTAGCTGAAGTGAGTTATTTTCTATGGCATTAGCTATGGGAATATTTAGTGTTGATAAAGCAAGTAAAAATCCTACCCAACTACTTCTTGTAGAAATTTTCATTACATCTTTTCCTGTAAAAACTAAATTTAATTGTCATTTACGAAAATTGGAAAAATTGTTGCCATTACTCCAAGTTCCACCGGGACGAGAGTTATTAAAGCCGCCAGGATAATTGTAAAAACCACCCAAATCACTCCAACTATTGCGCCAAGGATTTACATTAGCAAAACTACCGCCATAACCATCTTTCCAATTAACACGATTACCATTAACCCAATTTCGATTTTTACCATCACCCCAACCTCGACCTCTACTAGTATTAACCCAATTTCGATTTCTACCATCACTCCAACCTAATGCTATAAGGTCTGGTTCAAAATCTGATGAATTTTGAAGTTGTTCTTCTTTTTGTTTAAGAGTTGCCGTAATTCTATTTATGCGATTTTCAACTGTTGACTGAAGTGAGATATTTTCTGTAGTATTAGCTGTGGGAATATTTAATGTAGATAAAGCCAATAAAAATCCTACCCAACTACTTTTTGTAGAAAGTTGCACCAAGTTTTCTCCTCAAATTAAAATAAAATTATTTAGTAATAGCGTTAGACTCAGTTTTGTCAAGAGGAACTTGTTCTTTAGTAATCATAACATTTTCAAAAAAGTTACGGATAATTGTCGGGTCTACATTGATGATTCCTTCAGGACCAAACCACTGATTAACCATTTCTTCAAAACGATTTTCTCCTACTAGATATCCTTGCATCATTTTGATAATTGAATAGTTAA
Source organism: Dapis purpurea BLCC-M126 (assembly GCF_050015975.1). Lineage (NCBI taxonomy): Bacteria > Bacillati > Cyanobacteriota > Cyanophyceae > Oscillatoriales > Microcoleaceae > Dapis > Dapis purpurea. The sequence goes on from NZ_JBNHER010000168.1 coordinate 1,845, forward strand.
CTAGATTGAGAAAAGTAGAATTATTTTCAGCAACCATACAAGCTACTCCGTATCTTGCATAAGGTTGTTCTGGTACAAGTTTATAAGAATCTTTACCTAGCTCTTCTCTAATTGCATAAAGAATAACAGTATCTCCCGCTAGAGCATCAACTTTACCTTGTTCTAAAGCATTTAACCCTTCTTCAACACTGTTAACAGTTACCAAATTAGCTTGGGGTTGAATTGTTTTTATTGTTGCCGATCCAGGGTTATTTGGTGCAGTACCAATGCGTTGATTAGCTAAAGATTCTGGAGATGCCAAATTACTTTCAGAATTTACTAATAAACGGATACCCGAAACAGCATAGCTAGTAGAAAAATCTACAAATCTATCTCTTTCCCAGGTAAATGCTGTATCACAAGCAATATCAAATTCCCCACTTCTAAGTTTAGGAATTCGTTCTGAAAGTTTTTCTTCTATGACAACTTGAATAATAATATCTTTACCAAGTCGTTGCTCTAGTTCTTCTTGAACAAGATTGAGTAAATCGATTGAATAACCGACTAATTTACCTTCTTCATTAATGTAGGAATATGGTATTAAATCGCTTCTGGTACTGATAGTCAAAACTCCTGTTCTGGCTACTTTTTCCATAACTGTTTCAGCCCTAGCAGGAACTGTAGAAAACATTGTTACTATTAGACTTATAATTCCAATTAATTGTTTCCTGAGCATATTTTTTCTTTACTGAAATAATTCTATAATAATTAATAAAAACATATTATACCATTTAGTAAAATTTAAGCAAAGGTTAAATCTTTCTAATGGATGCTTTTAGGCATCTATTTGTAACAAATATTTATCAAATTAATCCTAAATTCTACCATTTTTTACTCATTTAATATTTTGTGATATAATTCAATATTATGTAATAAAACTAAAGTAGGGCGAATCGCTATTCTATAGATAAACATAAAAAAGTAATCCTGTAAATGTAGTGATTTATTGTCAGAGTAAGGAACAGATAGTAGAGAACAGGGAACACTTAATAGGAAATAGGGAACATAAAATACTGCAAATTCCCTCTTTTTAAACGAAGTATTTCCTGATCTACTTGTTTTTTTCAAAAAATCACTACTTGTACACCACTACCAATAAAAAAAGGTGGATTAATATCCTGGTTGAATCACAACTCGCAGGTTGCAACCCGCAGTAAAAGTCTGCTATAATTCCTACTATAAATAACGAGTAAGAAAAAGGTTTGTCGCCACAAAATGACCGCTAGTGTGGTTAAATTCCGACAGACAGGAGACAGGAATAAGATTTACTACGACGGCTGTTTTCCCAGGATTCGCGAGGAAAAGCAAGTAGACAGCTAAGGCAAAGCAAAAGTAGTGATTTATTGCTCTAATACCGACACCGACAGAGTAAAACCACTCGGAAAACTACCTAAAAAAATGGTCAGAGCTACACCACCTAGATTAATATCTAGTCAAGGAGTGTAGGAGTCTGTTGATACATAAGCTGATTTATCCCTTTTATAGTAGATAAACTATAGAATTGAGGGTGGTTTAACCCGTGAAGATGTCAAATAATTGCTTGGTATTCATTGATAAGACAGAGCCAAGATTCTTTTTCCAGATCCGCCAACACTACTATGTAAATATAATTAGACAAGCAAAATTAATAGTATATTTGATGACTAAGTTAATTCAATAATTAAGAATTAACAATTAATCATTACCTCTTCTTCAAACAAGAGGATTGAGCAAAATGATTTTTTTTCTTCTCTTGGTCGATTGGATATGGCGTTTGCGCTAGCAAAACGAGGGTTCTGGGGAGGGCTAAACGCCTTCTCTCGACCACTTTTTCTCCTTAAAAGGAGAGGCTTTAGACCTTAATTATTCGCTAAGTAGGCAAAATTATTTCTAGATCTACTACTCAAGTATACAAGTATATTTTTGACTCTATGTTCTCTTTCTCATCTCTGAGAAAGAGAAGCTACAAAAATTCTGTTCCCTACTGACAAATATTGAATTAATTTTGCACAGGTACTTGACCTTGATTAAAATTATTTGCTGCAAGTTTGACAAATTGCATAACCTTTGAAAACTCAGAAATATATCAGTTTAGATAATAAAACAAACTCTAAAATGAAACACAATTGCTCTTAGCTCAAGTATAGCCTTGATTAAAATTATTTCCTGGAAGTTTGACAAATTGCATAACCTCTGAAGACTCATAAATATATCAGCTTAGACAACAAAACAAACTCTTAGCTGAAAAATATCAGGAGTTAGGCAATAGTGCAAATTAATAGGTACACCCCAAAATAATTTATAGTAGTCAATAAGTAGTAATTTTTCATTGTCTTGAGAGAAAATGAAAAGTATTTACTGGCAAATATCTCTACTTCTATGTAATTACTCTGAAATGAGAACCTACACAACCGTGTTACTTCAGGTAATAACAATATCAACTCAAACTCTAAGTATTTTAAATCAAACTTAGAGATTATTTATCTCTCGAACTTTATTCTAAGTAATTATCCGGAATTAACCTTTCATATTTGGGAGATATGTATGAGAGGTAATAAGTTTCAGAATATTTACACTTAGTAGTTGCTTTTGATGATTGAATTTAGTCATAAATGACTACCATCAAAAATCGCGGCTTTCCACACGTTTCCAGTAATATCTTCTAGATTAGACGTAATAATTTAGCCTAGTAATTCCACTGATGCAAGTAATAACAAAAGATGTTAACTTGATCGTAAACTAATTAGAGAAAAATAACTACTGCAAGTAGTTTTATAACTGAGAAAAAAAGTTATCAGCTAAAGAAAATTTAGTAACTAAAGGAGAGACTATTTTGGATACAGCACCAGTTGCAAACTACTTAGGTTTATTCGCATTAGTATGCTATGTAATTACCCTATTACCCACAACTTTAAGGATTGTTTTTCCCAGCACAAAGAAGACGGAACTTCCTAAATTATTAATGAAATATCGTCGTCAAATAGGTGTAATTGCTTTTGTATTTGCCCTTCTTCATGGAGTTTTGCTAGTTCTCAAGAGAAACTTTGATTTTTTTGATATTCAAACATATTGGATATATATACAAGGAGTTGTAACTTTCATTATTTTTACATTACTAACAATCACTTCTAATGATTGGAGTATCAAAAAAATGAAGAAAAATTGGAAGAAATTACATGAGCTGACTTATTTAGCCATGTTTCTCTTAGTCTGGCACGTCATAGACAAAATGTGGGGTCATTGGAGCTATCTTACCCCATTAGCAATGTTAGGAATCACAGGTATAACAGTTTTATTTATTATTAGAAAATTTCTAGAGCGCAGAAAAAAATTGGCAAAAAGTAAGGGTACATCAATAATTAACAATTAACAATTAATAATTAATTATTAATTATTACTTCTTCTGTAATACAAGGATTGACACTCAAGGAATTTTTTTTCTTTTTTCTCCATCAGGACTTACACATAAGGTTGGAAAAACTAGGATTTGAGATTGCTTCCCTATCGGTCGCAATGACAAAAATACATTGTACTGCGTAATTCCTATCCATGAATGGAGAGGCTTTATTCCTTAATTTTTTGATAAACAGTAATCTGATTTTTTTAATTAGTAAAAACTAAAGGGTGCAAATTAAATTAATAGTAAAAAATCATCTGATTTTTTTTTAACAAGTAATAATTAATAACAGGATTAAAATTTATGCTCGCTCAACCTAAACGTTGGAAATATTCTACAGTCATAGCAGCAACTACTTTAGCAACTATTAGCGGAATATGGTCATGGCGATCACTATCAACATCAAATAATAACTATATTGAAGTATCAGAACAAAAAACTCTACCCTCTCTTACTCTTTCAGGACATAAAGCATGGGTATATGCAGTTGCCATCAGTGGCGACGGAAAAACTCTAGCAAGCAGTAGCTATGATGGTAAGATTAAGATTTGGAATTTAACTAACGGTAAATTACTTCGTACTATAAATGCTCATTCGGATGCGATAGAATCTCTTGTTATGAGTCCCGATGGAAAAATTCTTGCTAGTGGTAGTTGGGATAACCGCATTAAACTTTGGGATATTACAAATGGAAATCTCATCCAGACTCTGGAAGATCATACCGATGATGTGAAAGCTATAGCAATGAGTGCTGATGGTCAGAGTTTGGCAAGTGGTAGTTATGATGGCATGATTAAGGTATGGAATCTCAAAACTGGCTCTGTTAAGATGACAATTCAACATCCAGAACCTATAACTGCTCTAGCTTTTAGTCCTGATGGCAAAATGCTTGCTAGCGCCTGTAAAAAAGGTCAAATCAAAACCTGGAAATTGAATACAGGTAAACAAATCCACTCCTTTGCAGCACATACAAACACAATTTGGGCGATCGCTTTTAGTCCTGATAGCAAAATGCTTGCTAGTGGGAGTCAAGATCAGACAGTTAAGTTATGGCAGATAGAAAAAGGTCAATTTCTATGCACTTTAGAAGGACATGACAGGGCAGTTTTATCTGTTGCTTTCAGTCCTGATAGCAAAACTCTTGCTAGTAGTAGTTACGACAGAAAAATTCATCTGTGGAAGGTAGAGACAGAAGAGTTACTAGAAACATTGACAGATCATTCTAAAGCTGTTTGGTCTTTAAAATTTAACCCGAATGGTCAAACTCTTGCCAGTGGCAGTGCTGATGGCACTATTAAATTGTGGCCTGTATCTAGTTTGAGTAATAAACAGTTACAGAATGTTACTCTTCCATCTGTTATTAAGAAAGAAGCAGATATAGTTGCAATCTCAGAAATTACTGATACAGGTAGGTTAGAGGAGTTAAACCAAAAGGTATATGACCAAATTGACGAAAATTGGCAACAGACTCCAACTTGGTATGAGGATTTACTGTTTCAGATGAGAGTTAATGTTGATGGTGTCATTGTTAGTTTAGAACCGATGAATCAACCAGCTAGAAATTATATTCAACAAACACCTTTACCGAAATTGTTAAGTAGTGCTAATTCTCAAGTTACGAGTCAGAAAAAATATTTTGCACTATTTCGGGTAGTGATGACACCAACAGGGGTACTTGAGGTTAGTCCTTGGAGCGGTTGGTTGCAGTAGAGGAAAGTTAAGTATGGTGTTGTTATACCGTTTCACGGAAGTCAAGGGAAGCAATCTCAAGGGTTTTTGGGACTTAACGTTTTGTTGAATACTCCCCTTTATTTATGTCCAGGTACTTACATTAGGCTCGTAGTTGGGCTTTAGCCCTAATATACAATCCGGTTGAACACTCGTCATTGCGACAATAGGAAGCAATCTCAGAGGTACGCGGAGATTCCTTCCTTCCACTCTGTTTCAGTCGCAATGACTTACAGTAACTAACTATCCTGAATTTGATATTACCTCAAATTGTTAAATTAACCAGACTCAGTAGTTTATGCCAATTTTCACCTAGCCAAGCAGTAGTTTTTGTTAGATGGGGTTGAAGTTTTTCGATCGCAGAAGCAAACCCTGCACCTTTTTTGGCATATTCAAAAGCTCGCTCTAATGCTTTGCCCACCTCATTTTTATCTGACTGGGGCTTATTTAGCTCCTCCTGGACATCTTCAAAGGCATTATCAATTTTACGACGATCTGAGGTTTCCAATTTCCCCAGTATCTCACGCAAGGCGTTAATTTCTGTCTGTATGTTAACGCTTTCAGGTTCAGGTAAACTGACTTGTTGAAAATTTATGTTTGCAGTGTTGCTATCTCCTGTTTGAATGGCGGCACCAGTGACACTACCTCCAATAGAAATTGAGCGGTTTTGCCCGCCTTTATTGTCATTACTCATACCATTATACTTGTCAAATTTTACTTAATTGTACTTGATTTATGGGTTATTGTGTCTGATAATGCCCTTGCCTAATTTTTCTCACTTGATAAAGTTATAAATAAACGGTAATATGATGTTCCGTTGAATAGTTATAATTATAGCTTGTAGTTGGGCTTTAGCCCAAAGCATAGATAGGGCTGAAGCCCAACTACAAACAAAAGCTTTTTTATCACTGATTATCCGGACATAACATAATAGGGAATAATAGGCTTTGTTGCACAAATATCCTGTAACCCTTGCAGTACAAGAGTTTAGCATTAATAATATTTATTGAGAAAGCATTATTTCATAATGCTTCTAGCACTTTCATGCAACAAAGGCGGAATAATATACAACCTGGTAGGAAGTTGTCATTACGACGATAGGAGGCAATCTCGCACAATCCTGAGATTGCTTCCTTACACTCTTTTGCAGTCGCAATGACGCAGGCTATAGTAATTATACGGATTCTATAATAAGGTGGAAAAATACTACTCATTTCCTCATCTCCCTATTCCCCTCCTGGGAGAGGTTAGGGGTGGGTTCCCACACTCCCCACACTCCACATCTCCAAAAATAGCAATACTGTTAAGATTTAGTATAACTTCTGACTTCAAACTTCTCACTCTTTCTTCTCCTCCTTCAACTCAGCATGCTGCTGCTCGGCATAAACCGTTAAAACCTTTGCCAGGGACTCTACTTTACAATCGTCACTGGGACATTTTTCCGTAGCTTTCAGCGCCTGTCCCCAGTTTTTCAAGTTCGCTGCGGCTTCGGCAATGGTTCTTAAGGCATTGGCTTTGTGATAGGAAGACTGAATCTGGTGAGCAGAGGCAAGGGTTTTTTTGAGCAAGGGAGCAGCTTTTTCCGCTTGGTTAAGCTTGCCATAGGCTTCGGCAATGGCACTTAAGGCTTCAGCTTTGGAACTGGAAGACTGAATCTGGTGAGCAGAGGCGAGGGCTTTTTCGAGCAAGGGAGCAGCTTTTTCCGCTTGGTTGAGCTTCCCAATGGCTTTGGCAATGTCTCTTAAGGCTTCAGCTTTGGAACTGGAATCCTGAATCTGGTTGGCAGAGGCAAGGGCTTTTTCGAGCAAGGAATCAGCTTTTTCTGCTTGGTTTAGCTTGCCATAGACTTCAGCAATGGCTCTGAAGGCTTCAGCTTTGGGATAGGAATCCTGAATCTGGTTGGCAGAGTCGATGGCTGTTTGGAGCAATGGAACTGCTTTTTCCGCTTGTTTGAGCTTGCCAATAGCTTCGGCAATGGCTATTAAGGTATTAGCTTTGGGATCGGAATCCTGAATCTGGTGAGCAGAGGCGAGGGCTTTTTC
>NZ_JBNHER010000168.1:9129-14212 GCF_050015975.1 Dapis purpurea BLCC-M126
TATTAGCTTTGGGATCGGAATCCTGAATCTGGTGAGCAGAGGCGAGGGCTTTTTCGAGCAAGGGAGCAGCTTTTTCTGCTTGGTTGAGCTTCCCAATGGCTTCGGCAATGGCTTTTAAGGCATCGGCTTTGGGATAGGAATCCTGAATCTGGTTGGTAGAGTCGATGGTTGTTTGAAGCAAGGAAGCAGCTTGTTCCCCTTGGTTGAGCTTGCCGATAGCTTCGGCAATAGCTCTTAAGGCATCGGCTTTGTAATAGGAATCCTGAATCTGGTTGGCAGAGTTGATGGCTGTTTGGAGCAACGGAACTGCTTTTTCTGCCTGGTTAAGCTGGCCATAGGATTCGGCAATGGCTCTTAAGGTATTAGCTTTGGGATAGGAATCCTGAATCTGGTGAGCAGAGGCGAGGGCTTTTTCAAGCAAAGGAACTGCTTTTTCCGCTTGGTTGAGCTGGCCATAGGCTTCGGCAATGTCTCTTAAGGCATCGGCTTTGTAATAGGAATCCTGAATCTGGTTGGCAGAGTCGATGGCTTTTTTGAGCAAAGGAACTGCTTTTTCCACTTGGTTGAGCTTGCCGATAGCTTTGGCAATAGCTCTTAAGGCATCGGCTTTGTAATAGGAATCCTGAATCTGGTTGGCAGAGGCGAGGGCTTTTTCGAGCAACGGAATTGCTTTTTCTCCTTGGTTGAGCTTGCCATAGGCTTCGGCAATGGCTCTTAAGGTATTAACTTTGGAATAGGAAGACTCAATCTGGTTAGCAGAGTCGATGGCTTTTTCGAGGAAGAGAGCAGCTTTTTCCACTTGGTTGAGCTTACCATAAGCTTCGGCAATGACTCTTAAGGCTTCAGCTTTGGAATAGAAATACTGAATCTGGTTAGCAGAGTCAATGGCTTTTTCGAGGAAGGGAGTAGCTTTTTCCACTTGGTTGAGCTTGCCAATGACTTCGGCAATGGCACTTAAGACATAGACTTTGGCATAGGAATCCTGAATTTGGTTGGCAAGTTTCAAGGCTTGTACCCACTTTTCATTCTTAGCAAAGGCGACAGCAGCTTTTAATTGGTAATCAGGATCACTTATATGCTGACTCACATTGCTCAATTTCCAGCGAATTTGAGTCAATTGCCCTGGAGTTGTATAATTCAACCAACCCCAAATCCCCATTGCCACTAATAAGGATACTCCCAATCCCCCCAAACTAAAGTAAATTCGTTGCTTACCACGTTGACGCAGTTTTACACTAGCTTGAATAAATTCTTGCTCTCCTGCGCTCAGATCCTCTCGGCGTTGTTTCAGCTTTTCTTTTGCTTCTGTTAGCAATTTACCCCGCAACAATGCCCCTTCATCTCGCTGCATCTTTTCCCATTGATCCATTGCCAATCGCAGTCTTTCTTGCCAAACGCGAAAGCTACGATCTTCTTTCATCCATTGCCGAAACTCACCCCAATTACGAATCAACGCTTCATGGACAACTTCCACAGTTTCTTGGTTAGCAACATTTTGACTGGTAACTACTAATCGATTATCCGCCAACTGTTTCACAAATTCCCAGTTTGCTTCACCCAATTCCGCTTTTGTTGCCCGCCGTCGAGTATCTTGTCCTTCCTCAGGATGCACTAATTGGATAAAAATCCGCCGTGCCTGTTTTTTCTCAGTGGCACTCAACTTATCATAATTCTGATCTGCATGACGAGCCAAAGCACCTTGTACCTTACCTATGTGCTGATAAGCTGCATGAGTTAACAGTTTACCCTTTCGTTGCTTCCACAATTCTGTTAAGGCAAACTCCAGCAGAGGTAAATTCCCCGGCTCATCTTCCACATCATCTAAAATCCTTTCCGCTAATCCAACCTCAAATGTCACCCCCAACTTTTCAGCAGGCTTTTCAATCACTTCTGAAAGTTCATCATGATTCATCGACCTAATTTTGACATCAGATTTTCGGAATAAATCCGCAAATGGAGCATAGGAGAGAGCATTTTCCGAAAAATCCACCCGCATCGTTGCAACTAGCACAGGATTATATTGGGAATGAGAAGGAGAAGATTGAAAGCTACCTAATAAAGTATCCAGAAAACTCCGGCGAATTTCTCGATCCACAGATGGGGTGTAAATTTCTTCAAATTGATCGGCAATCAGCAACACCCGATCTGTGGGATATTTGTGTTGGATTTCAGTCAAAACATAAGAGAGAGGATAGACTTCATTGCGAAGAGATTTTGCTATTTTGCTAGTTTCTTTTAACTTAGCATCGCCAAATAGTTCAGGCATGAAAAGAGGAACAAGTGCCAAAGCTAGAGCATGGAAAGGATCATCACCTTCACTCGGACGAAAATGGGTAAACTTCCAGTGACCTTCATTTTGTAGTTTCGGCACTAATCCCGCCAACACCACGGAAGATTTACCGCTTCCCGACGCACCCAAAACGGGGATAAAATTGCGGTTTTGAGTCGCTTGAAAAAGTTCTTCTATAAATACCTCACGTCCAAAGAAAAACTCTGCATCATTGGGGCCAAAGTGAAACAAACCGCGATAAGGACAGAAAAGATTTTCGTCAGCAGTGTCCACAGATTCAACTAATACTGTTGTACTTTCACGGTAATAATAGTTAGTGATAGTAATAGTAGCAGTGTTATTATCACCAGTCATAATAGCACTGCTGTTAGCACTCCCTCCCAATTGGGCACTACGATTATCCCCTTGTACCCCGTTTTCACTCATTAGATCTAACCTACCAGCAATTTACCCAAATTTGTTCCACACAGCAGTCATAGCCCTGATTTTTATTAGAATCCAATTAAGTATACTATGTTCCGGAAAATTCCGCAAAGGCTTTGTTGTACAACCCATCATTTTTAGGTAAGTTTTAAAGAGCAATTGCTAGAGGTTATGGAGCTACTTTATTGTATTCACTCGACAAGAGTTGGCTATTACCTATTAAGTAGGTAAGCACTAATAAACCTCACTATGTAACGGTTGATGCACCTCATACCCTTGAGATTGCTTCCTTCCACTCCGTTCCAGTCGCAATGACATACTTGTAAATTTTCCCACCTACCTACTTACTCATTTTCAATTTCTTCGCAATAGGCATCCGCCAACCAGTGCCAAAAGCGCGATCGCTAATTTTCAACCCAGGGGGTGCTTGTCTACGTTTAAATTCTGCCCGCATGACTAATTTCACTACTTTATTTACTACCTCTGAATCATGTCCTGCTGCAATAATTTCTGCTAAGGATTCGCAGTTTTCTACTAAGCGGAATAAAATATCATCTAATACTTCATAAGCAGGTAAAGAATCTTGGTCTTTTTGGTCTTCTTTTAACTCAGCACTCGGAGCTTTTGTCAGAATATTTTCAGGAATAATATTTCGCTTTTGAGTAATTCGTAAATTTTCGGCTCCATAGAAATTTTGATTGCTATTAACCGCCTGTTCATTCAACCACCGACACAGAGAATAAACGCGAGTTTTCGGCACATCAGAAATCACAGCCAATCCACCATTCATATCACCATAAAGAGTACAGTAACCAACCGCCATTTCTGACTTATTGCCCGTGGATAAAAGTAGATGACCAAACTTATTAGAAATAGCCATTAATAAATTTCCCCGAATCCGAGATTGAATATTCTCTTCAGCAATGCCAAAATTTGTACCTGTAAATAAACCTGCCAAACTATTGTCATAGCCTTTCATTAAATCCCCAATAGATATAACTTGTTTAGCAATACCCAAATTTTCTACTAATTCCAAAGCATCTTTCACAGAATGCTCGGAACTGTAGGGAGAAGGCATCAAAATAGTAAAAACATTTTCCTTTCCTAATGCAGCAGTAGCGATCGCTGCGACTAAAGCGGAATCTATTCCTCCACTTAAACCCAGAACAACTTTAGAAAAACCACATTTACGCAGATAATCCTTTACTCCTAAAACTAAAGCAGACCAAATTTCTTCATCCTCACTTTCTGGCAAATTTATATTTTCAAAATTATCTGAAGTTAAATCTTTTTTTGCCGAATTAAATTCTACAACTGCCAAATTTGTTTCAAAAGCTTTAGCACGATAAATCACATTCCCAACACTATTAAAAACTACACTACAACCATCAAAAATCAAATCGTCATTACCACCTACTTGATTGACATAAACAATTGGTATTTGATAACGATTTGTACTATGTTCCAACATAGCCTCTCGCAATTTTTGCTTTCTGACTCGATAGGGAGAAGCTGACATATTAATCACAAAATCAACCTGTTGTTCCGCCAATTCTTTCATCGGATCACAAGTATAATTTCGCTTTTCCCAAAATTCTGCATCATTCCATAAGTCTTCGCAAATAGTCACACCAACTTTAGCTGAAGATTCTGAGATGTTAGGAGAAATTTCTAATGTAAAAAAATCGCTAGTTTTACCAGGTTCAAAATATCGGTCTTCATCAAAGACATCATAAGTAGGTAAAAGTCGTTTATGAAATATTTGTCTGACTTTTCTATTGGCTAATAAAGCTGCACTATTAAATAATGATTTTTCTCCATTTTGAGCAGCTTGAAAATTAAAAATTACAGTTCCTACTAAAACTGCTATTTCTGATGGTAAATCTTGAGCTAACTTTTCTAATTCTACAGCAGCAGCTTCTATTAAACTACGATAAATTAATAAATCTCGTGGCGGATAACCTATCAATGATAATTCAGGAGTTATCATCAATTTTGCATCTAAACTTTGTGCTTTTTGGGCAGCTTGTAAAATTAATTTAGCATTGCCAGAAATATCACCAATAATAGGATTAAGTTGAGCGATCGCTATTTTCATAATATTCGATTATTTGTCAAATAAATATACTAATCCTCACTGTAACAGAAAAACCTGTTTAGAGGCGATCGCCACCTCTAGTTATCAAGTCCAGTAAGGTTGTTAATCAAATGTAACGCACAGTCGATCCCAAATATTTCGGTGCGTTACCGAATTATTAATTATTAATAATTAATAATTAAATAATTATGGTTTAAAGCCTCCCCTTGGATAGGGGAAAAAGCGGTCGAGGGATGCCGAGGTCTCCTCGGCATATCCAATCGACCAAGAGA
>NZ_JBNHER010000169.1:0-10846 GCF_050015975.1 Dapis purpurea BLCC-M126
ATTAATCAAACTGCTGGCAATGATGCTAATCTTAATCAAACCGCAGGAGGAGATATTAATACACCAGTAATTAATCAAACTGCTGGCAATGAATCTATTAATATTCAGAACGATGGAGTGAATCAAAATATAGATATTACCTCAGTTATTCCCAATAATAACCAAATTATTAACCCTACTATTGATCAAGAAAATTCCCAGAATAATAATACTAATATCCTGAATAATACTACCACAAATTCCCTAGAAGCCAATACTTTTTCAACAACCACAACCTCCAATATAATTGCAACCACTACCCCCAGTAATAATAACCAAACAACTAATACAGACACTGCTAAAGAAAAAACAGAATCATCTATCAACAATACCACCGATACTCAAGAAATATTAAATATAATTGATACTGTTAATACCAATCCTCTCACAGTTGCCACAGGTTCAGACCAAATAGTAACTCTGTTAGAGCAAAACCGGATCAAAGAATATTCAGATTATTTTGGAGAAGATTTCAACCAAGAATTAGTCAATACAAAAAATGTCCGAGATATTTTGACAGACATAGCCGATCAAACAGGAAAAGAATCAGCAGTTGTTTATATTAATGCTTATCAAGAGCAAATACAAATCATATTATTTACCAAAGATGGTCAGCCAATTCTCAAAACCATTCCCTCCGTTAATCGTCAAAAATTGCAACTATCTGCTATCAAATTAATGTCAGAAATTATCGATCCCAGAAATCTTCAATCAACAAGTTATTTGGCAGAATCTCAACAATTATATAAGTGGTTAATTGCCCCAATTTCAGCCGAATTATCAGCAGCTAATATTGATACTATTTTATTCAGTATGGATAGTGGTTTTCGTCTGTTACCTCTGGCAGCTTTACATGATGGAGAACAATTTTTGATTGAGAAATATAGTATTTCTTTAATTCCGAGTGTGAGTTTAATGGATAGTCGTTATCGCCCTCTTCAAAATACAAAATTATTGGGAATGGGTGCTAGTGAATTTAGGGAAAATACACCTTTACCTGCTGTACCTGTAGAGTTAGAAACTATCTCCAAAGATTTATGGCAAGGTAAGAGTTTCTTCAATGAAGAATTTACCCTGAAAAATCTAATTAGTCAACGTCAAAATTATCCCTATCCGATTATTCATTTAGCTACTCATGCTGAATTTAGAAAAGGAGATGTGAGTAAATCTTATATTCAATTATGGGACGAAAAATTGCGATTAAATCAAGTCAGACAGTTAAGTTGGAATAATCCGGCAGTGGAATTATTAGTGTTATCTGCTTGTCAAACTGCAGTGGGGAATAAAGAGGCAGAATTAGGTTTTGCTGGTTTTGCTGTAGCGACGGGAGTAAAGTCAGTATTGGGGAGTTTATGGTTAGTTAGTGATGAAGGTACATTAGGATTAATGACAGAATTTTACTCTCATTTAGATGATGTTAAGATTAAAGCAGAGGCATTACGAGAAGCACAATTAGCGATGTTAAGAGGGGAGGTTGTGATAGCAGATGGTACGTTAAGGGGTTCGGGTAGTCGTGGTGAGGTGAGTTTGCCACCGGAATTAGAGAATATTCACAATAAGAATTTTGCTCATCCTTATTATTGGGCGGGGTTTACTATGGTTGGTAGTCCTTGGTAATTAATAATGGATAATGGATAATTGATAATGAATAATTAGAGCATTAGAGAGTAATATAGAATCCGGTTGAAAAGTCGTCATTGCGACGATAGGAAGCAATCTCCTAACCCCTTGAGATTGCTTCCTTCCACTCCGTTCCAGTCGCAATGACGCAGGCTATAGTAATTATCTGGATTCTATATAATACCATTTAAGAAAAAGAATGTTACGAATAATATAAAATCCGGTTGAAAAATCGTCATTGCGACGATAGGAAGCAATCTCGCATAACCCCTGAGATTACTTCCTTCCACTCCGTTCCAGTCGCAATGACGCAGGCTATAGTAATGATCCGGATTTGATATAATAGGCACTATTAAAAGAGACTTTATAGGAAATGTATATTTGACGAAAAAGATAAGTTATATTCTCTAGGATAAAAGCTTTAAGAGAAGGAAAAACCTTAAATCTAAAGTAGATATATTCCCATATTTTACAGGAGACTATACCAACAGAAATAATATTGTAGTGGATTGTTTCATCTTAAATGGTGCAATAGGAAGTTGGCCTGAGATTGCTTTCCTGACGGAATGCTCCGCAAACACATTCGTTCGCAATGACAAATTTAATGCACAGTTTTAGCTGAAACAGTCCAGTAGCACTTTTTAGGATGGTGAGGTAGACTTGAAAATTAATCTTGTATTGAATATTTTTTATTTTTATGAAACCGACTTTTGTAGAGTCTTACAGTATAACAGCTCTGACTTTAATATTAGGCACATTAGCCCCAACTCCTGCCAACTCCCAACCCATAACCCCTGCTAACGATGGCACTAACACCACCGTTACTCCAGAAGGCAACGAATTTAATATCGAAGGTGGCACTCGCAGTGGAGCTAATCTTTTCCATAGCTTTGATAAATTCAATGTCAACTCTGGCCAAACCGCAAATTTCTTTACTACCCCCGACACTAGCAATATTCTGGGCAGGGTTACAGGAGGAAATGCCTCATATATAAATGGTCTGATCCAAGTCATCGGCGGTAATTCCAACCTCTTCTTAATTAATCCTGCAGGCATAATGTTCGGTCCAAACGCCAGCCTCAATATACCTGCCTCATTCAGCGTCACTACTGCCACAGGAATTGGCTTTGACAACAACAATTTCTGGTTTAAAGCTATGGGAACAAACGACTACTCAAATTTAGTCGGAAACCCCAGTGGTTATAGATTTAACGTCTCAACTCCAGGAGCTATAGTTAATGAGGGAAATTTAACTTTAAACTCTGGAGAAAATCTCACTTTATTGGGTGGCACAGTCATTAATACAGGAGAACTCTCTACAACAAATGGAAATATTACTATTGCAGCAGTAGATGGTGGTAGTGTCTTGAGAATATCTCAACCAGGACATTTGTTAAGTTTAGAAGTAGACTCCAGAATAGAAGATATTTCTAATTTAGACACTCTATCTTTACCAGAATTATTGACAGGTGGAGAAGAAAACAATGCTACATCGATTATTGTTAATAATAATGGTGAATTAGAATTAACAGATAATACCATAATTGCCGATACACCAGGAAATGTATTTGTCTCAGGAAATATAGATTTATCAACTACCTCTACCCAAGATTCAGAAAGTAATTTTATTGTCTTAGCTAATAACAATATAACATTTAATGAAAAAATAGAAACTGGTTCATCTATAGAATTAAAAGCTGGTCGAAGTATTAATATCAATGCTGATATTGACACATCAGTTGGGAATGGAAATATTGACCTACTTGGTAATAATGATGAGATGAATATTACTAACCGTTCTGATGGGAAAGCTGACATAAATCAACTGGATGGAACGATGTTAAATGCTGGAAGTGGCACGATTAATATTGAGTTAGGGAATTTAGGAGAAGTAGGAGATATAAATCTAGCAAATTTAACAACAACAGGGCAGGTTTTAGTTAATGCTAATGGTGGAAATATTACGGGAGTTTATGATAATTCAATTATTAATGCTGGTAGTGCTTTATTTCAAACAAAAGATAGCGGTGGAATAGGTTTAATTGATGCGCCTTTGGAGTTGAATGTAGAAAATTTGGAGGCAAAAGCAATTAGTGGTGGAATTTTCTTTAATCTTTTAGCAGATGTAAATGTTGGTAGAGTTAGCGAGGAAGTTGTAGGTATTTCGACTATTGGTGGAGGTGATATTACTCTTGAAACTAAAGGAGAGATAACTGTTGTTGAAAATATTTCTACCGATCTATTTGTTGATGGTGGAACAGGTGGCGATCTCAATATTACGGCCAAAAATCTTGTTATTGATGGTGCTTGGGTATCAGCTAATACTTGGGCTAAGGGAAATTCAGGGAGTGTCAATATTAGAGTAGAGGAGACTATAGTAATTGATGGACTATTGTCAGCAGAAAATACTATAGTAATTGATGGGGTACTATCAGTAGAGGAGACTACAGTAATTGATAGGCTATTGTCAGATGATTTACCCAGTGGTGTATTGAGCATAATACAACCAACAGGAGAAGGAAATGCAGGAAATGTAAATATTACTACAGGTTCTCTAGAAGTTGCTAATGGTGGCTTAATATCTGCCAGTATTCTAGGAAAAGGCAATGCAGGGAGTGTAATAATTACAGCAAAGGATACTATAAATTTTGATGGGAAAAACTCAGGTACTTTCCCAAGTGGGGCATATAGCACAGTCCAACCAACAGGAGAAGGGAATGCCGGGGGTGTGATTATTAGTACAGGTTCTCTAGAAGTTAAAAATGGCGCTCAAATATCTTCTGATACCTTTGGTATAGGAAATGCAGGGAGTGTGAAGATTAATGCTACTGAGACTGTAGTCTTTGATGGAGGAAACTCAGAAATTTTCACTGGAGCTGCTAGCCAAGTGAATCCAGAAGCAGATGGAAATGGGGGGAATGTGACTATTACTGCAGGTTCTATCGAAGTTAAAAATGGTGCTCAAATATCTACCAGTACCTTTAACACAGGGGATGCAGGGAGTGTGAAGATTAATGCTACTGAGACTGTAGTCTTTGATGGGGAAGACTCAGAAATTTTCACTGGAGCTGCTAGCCAAGTAAGTTCAGGAGCAGATGGGAATGGGGGGAATGTGACTATTACTGCAGGTTCTATCGAAGTTAAAAATGGTGCTCAAATATCTGCTAATACCAATGGAAAAGGGGATGCAGGAAGTGTAGAGGTTCATGTTACTGATGCTTTAGTCTTTGATGGAGGAGACTCAGAAATTATTACTGGAGTAACTACCTCAGTAAGATCGGAAGCAGAAGGGGATGCAGGGGATGTAACTATTACGACAACCTCTCTAGAAGTTACCAATGGTGCTGCGATATCTGCTAGTACCAATGGAAAAGGGGATGCAGGGAGTATTGATATTACTGCAGAAGATTCTGTAGTCCTTGATGGAATATCTCCAGATGATATTCCTAGTCGCATAGTTAGTTCAGTAGGAGAAGGATCGGAAGGAAATGCAGTGGGTGTAAACATTACCGCAGGTTCTCTGGCAGTTACTAATGGCGCTCAAATAGGTTCTAGTACATTTGGGATCGGAAATGCAGGCAGGGTGAATATTATAGTAGAGGATTCTGTAGTAGTGAACGGGTTAGGGGTAGAGTTTTTGGGAATTGGTGGTGGAATATTCAGCACAGTTGGATTAGAAGACGCAGAGGGGAAAGCAGGAGGTATAAATATTACAACCGATTCTCTAGCAGTTACTAAAGGTGCTGTAATATCTTCTAGTACCTTTGGCAAAGGGGATGCAGCGAGTATTGATATTAGAGCAAAGGATAGAGTGGTATTTGACGAGAATCTAGTAGTCAGCGACGTCAGATCAGGAGCAACAGGAAATTCAGGGAGTATTAATATTACAACTAGTTTTTTAGAAGTTACCAATGGTAGTCAAATAGGTGTTGGTAATTTTGGGGACAAAGGGAATGCAGGCGATGTCAATATTACGGCAGAAAATACTATAGTTTTTGATGGGGTAGATAAGTTTGGCTTCTCTAGTGGAGTATTTAGCAGAATAGAAACAGGAACAGAGGGAAATCCTGGAGATGTGATTATTAAAGCAGGTTCTCTGATACTTACTAATGGCGCTCAAATAGATTCTAGTACCCGTGGCCAAGGGAATGCAGGTAGCATTGAGATTACTGCTGAAGATTCTATAGTTTTTGATGGAGTATCTCCAGATGGTTTAAGAAGTAGTGGAATATTGAGCCAAGTAGCATCAGAAGCAAAAGGTAAAGGAGGAAATGTAAAAATTACAACTGATTCTCTGACAGTTACTAATGGCGCTCAAATAAATTCTAGCACACAAGGAACAGGAACAGCCGGGAATATCAACATCGAAGCAGATGATACTATAGTCTTTGATGGGGTATCTTTAAATGGTACTTCCAGTGGAGCAGCTAGCATAGTAGAATCAGGAGCCAAAGGGAATGCGGGGGATGTGAGTATTACTACAGGTTCTCTGGAAGTTACCAATGGGGCTCAAATAAATGCCAGCACACAAGGAACAGGAAATGCAGGAGATATTGATATCACAGCAGAAAATACTATAGTCTTTGATGGGGTAAATTTATCAGATGGTTTATCTGGCGGTGCATTGAGCGTAGTTTTGCCAGGAGCAGAAGGAAAGGCTGGGGATATAAAAATTACAACTGGTTCTCTAGTAGCTAAGGATGGTGCTCGAATCATTGTCCGTACCGGTGGTAAAGGGGATGCAGGAAGTATTGATATTATTGCACAAGATTCTGTAGTTTTTGATGGGGCATCTCCAGATGGCAGACCAAACAGTGGTGCATTTAGCACAGTTGCAGAAACTGGAGAAGGGAAGGCGGGAAGTGTAACAATTACAACCGGTTCTCTGGAAGCTACCAATAGTGGGCAAATATCTGCCAGTACTTTTGGTAAAGGGAATGCAGGTAGTGTTAATATTACTGCCAAAGACTTTATAGTTTTTGATGGAGAATTTTCCAATGGGTTTAACAGTGGAGCATTTAGCGAAGTGAGAGGAGAGGGCGATGCAGGAGGTGTGACAATTACAACAGGTTCTCTAACAGTTACTAATGGTGCTTTAATAGGTGCCAGTACCTTTAGCAATGGAAACGCTGGTAGTATCAATATCACAGCAGAAGATATAGTCTTTGATGGAGTAGACTCCAATGGTTTCTCTAGTGTGGCATTAAGTGAAGTTGTACAAGGAGCAAATGGAAATGCGGGGGGTGTAACTATTACAACAGGTTCTTTAACACTTACTAATGGTGCTTTCATATCTGCTAGTACTTTTGGGAATGGAAATGCAGGGAGTGTGGAAATTAATGCTACTGAGACTGTAGTCTTGGATGGAACAAACTCAGAATTTTTCGCTGGACTAGATAGCTCAGTGCAACGAGGAGCAGAAGGGAATGCGGGGGGTGTAACTATTACCACCAGGTCTCTGGAAGTTAAAAATGCTGCTCAAATAGCTGCCAGTACCTTCGCTAAAGGGGATGCAGGGAATATTAATATTATAGCAGAAGAAACTGTAATATTTGATGGAGTAACAGATGATGGCCTCCGCAGAAGTGGAGCATTCAGTACAGTTCAACCAAATGCAGAAGGAAATGCAGGAGGTGTCAGCATTACCACAGATTTCTTGGAAGTTACTAATGGTGCTATAATATCTGCTAACACCTTTGGGAATGGAGATGCAGGCAATATATTTATCACAACAGACACTCTACTTACCCTCAACAACAACGCCCAAATCTCAGCTTTCACTGAAACTGAAGGAGATGGAGGCAACATCATCCTATTTTCCCCAGAAATCCTAAACATCACTGGCAATGGACAAATAACAGTCAGCAGTAGCGGAGCAGGGGATGCCGGATTTGTCGAAATCATCAGCCCCAAAATTACCCTCTCAGACGGCATAGACATCACTGCCTTCACAGCAGGCCAAGGCAAAGCAGGCAACATCAACCTAGAAGGCGACCAAATCAACATCCAACCTAACACCCAAATACTAGCTTTCACCGAAAACACGGGAGATGGAGGTAATATCACAGTTATGGCCGCAGAAATACTAAACCTAGAAGCTGACACTCAACTATCAGTAGAAACCAACAGGGGTGGAAAAGCAGGAAACATAGAAATTATCACTCCCCAACTCACTATTGGCAACAACGCCCAAATCAGTGCTACAGTGAATATTGGAGCCACAAGCACTGAGCCAGGAGGCAACATTACCATCAACACCAACCAACTCGACATCGCAGGAGAACTCGGAATATTCGCCGAAACCGAATCAACAGCAGACGCAGGCATCCTCACCCTAAGCCCTTACAAAGACAACCCCAACTTAGACATTACCTTCACCAACGATGGCTTCATCTCCGCCTCCACTTCGTCCACAGGCAACGGAGGTAACATTAATCTCACTGCCCCAGAAAGCATTAATATTAAAGGAGACGGCAACATCTCAGTCCAAACCACAGATGAAGGAAACGCCGGAACCATCAACATCAATACCAAGAACCTTACACTTTCAGATAGAGTAGCTATAAGTGCCTCCACAGAAGACAAAGGAAATGCTGGAGCCATTAACATTGATACCCAAAACCTCACCCTAGAAACAGGAACAAGTTTAACCACGGAAACTAACAACCAAGGCCAAGCCGGAAACATAGAAATCACAACCCAAGAACTAACTATAGGAGAAAATGCCCAAATAAGCGCCACCGCAAGAGAAGGATCAAGCAACACAGAAGCAGGAGGTAACATCACCATTAATGCCACAGATATACTAATATCAGGCCGACTCGGAATATTCGCCGAAACAGCAGGAGAAACCCCCGCAGGGACTCTCACAGTCAACCCCTATAGGATAGATGGGGGGATGGGGAGAGGGGGAGAGGGGGACCCATCCCTAACCCATCCTAGGAGGGGAATAAGAGGTGAATTTGACCCAAATCTAAATATTACTTTCACCGAAAACGGCTTCATATCCGCCCGCACCAGATCGATAGGAGACGGAGGTAACATCAACATATTCGCGCCAGAAAACATAAATATTTCCGGTGAAGGTAGAATAACAGTTGAAACTGAAGGTAGTGGAGACGCAGGCAGCATCAATATAGAAACAGAAAACCTCACCATCGCTGAAAAGACAACAATATCAGCAGCCACATCCAACAGCGGAGACGGAGGCAGGATCGATATTATTCCTAGCCAAACATTCCAACTAGAAGGTCAAATAATCACAGAAACCACAGGAGAAGGAAATGGAGGCACTATCACCATTAAAACAGGAGAAATGACAGCCCCAAACAGCACCATTTCTGCCAAAAGTACAGCAGCAGGAAACGCCGGACAAATCAATATCGAAGCCCAAAATAACATCACTACAGGCATCATTACCTCTGAAGCAAACAATCAAACCGAAACTGCGAATGGAGGTAATATTAGTATTATTAGCCAAAACGGAGAGATCGATGCTACCAAACCTATTCAATCATTTTCAGATCAAGCAAACGCTGGAGATGTCAACCTCCAAGCCAAAACAGACATAACCACGAATACTATTAGTTCTCATGGACAACAAGAAGGTGGTCAAATAACCATTACATCAGAAACTGGAAATATAGACAGCAGTAACAGCCAATTCCTAGCTAACTATTCGGGAGGAGGCGATGGAGGCAACGTTACCATAGAAGCACCCCAAGGAAACATAAGCACAAGGGACATCTACTCATTTGCTGACGCAGATGGAGGTCAAATCACCCTAAAAGCAGGAGGTGATATCAACATTACCAACAACAGCAACATAATCTCAGCATCCGAACCCCCAGAAAAAGAGGGGGAGCGGGGTAGCGGGGGAGTGGGGAGAGGGGGAGATATTATTCTTGAAGCCGGAAATAATATTAACACCACAACAGCAAAAATATATTCTGGTGCAGACGTTGGTAACACAGGAAAGGTTAATATTATTGCAGATGGCGCAATAGAAACAGGTCAAATAGATCTAGCATCAGGGTTTGTCAGAGACAGAAGAACAGTCAACCAAAATTTTACCCTCATCCCCTTACCCCAAGGAGAAGCTACCCAAGGAGTCGCTGGAGATATTACCCTCCACAGCAACAATAGTACAATAGATACTACTGCCGGAACCATAAATTCTCGTTCCCCAGACGGCACTGGAAATATTACTCTCAATGCCAGAGAAAATATTACCACAGGCAAACTAGAGGCAAGCGCACTTAACCAAAATAAAGCTACAATAGGTGGAGATGTAAGCATCACCAGTATTCAAGCACAAATCAACGCTACCAATGCGATAGAAACCTTCTCAGAAAGAGGCACTGCCGGAAATGTCAACATCAACGCAGAAGGTTCAGTTAATATAGAAAACATACTTTCCCAAGGAACAGAACAAGGAGGAGATATCACCATAGACAGTCGCAGTGAAAATAGCATCAATGCTCAAGGAACATTAAATACATTTTCCACAGAAGGAACGGCTGGAGATGTAACCCTCACATCCCCAGGCAGCATAACTATTAACGGTATTCGCTCAGAAGGAATAGAACAGGGAGGCACTATTACAGTAGAAAGTGAAATAGGTGAGATTAATTCCACGGGTGGGGATATAGACTCATTCTCAGAGCAAGGAATAGGAGGAAACATCACACTAAGTGCTCCTGAAAGTGTAAATCTAGCAAATGTCTCATCCTTTGGAGCAATAGAAAGTGGAGACCTCAGAATTCAAAGTAGGACAGCTACAGTCAATACAGGAAATGTTACCACACAAGCACCAGCAGGAAGTAGTGGTAGTATTCTCATTAACGGAGAAGAAGTCGGCACAGGAGATTTAAGCTCTATTGGCACAACCAGCGCTGGTGAAATTAACGTCGAAGCAACAGATGGCTCCATTACAACTTATGATCTAGAAATCAGTTCAGATGGCACAATAGGAGATTTAATACTCAGAGCGCCAGAAGATATTACAACAGGAGATATTGATATAACAGCAGGAGAGGGAGATGTTAATATTGATATTGAGTCAGGAGAAAATCAAGCTATAGAAGATGTTAATGTCAATGCCGGGAATGATGCTACTGCCAATTTTACCGCTGGCGGAGACCAGGATGTAGGCGATGTTAATGTCAATGCCGGGAATGATGCCACT